>NZ_JASHFB010000004.1:0-144531 GCF_047462815.1 Streptococcus mitis | reverse complement strand
GTAGTAGCAAATCCAGAAAAACTTACAGACGCTGAGAAGAAAGCGATCGAAGATAAAGTTAAGGCTGTAAATCCAGATGCAACAGTAGTTGTAGATGATAAAGGAAATGCGACAGTCACAACTCCAGAAGGTAAGACAGCTGTAATTCCAGCAGCAGACGTAACTAAGTCAGCAGCAGATGCAGGTAAAGCAAATGCAGGAAATGCAGTAAACACACCAGCAGCTAAGGTAGAAGTTAAAGATCCAGCCAAATTAACAGATGAAGAAAAAGCAAAAGTTAAGAAAGCAATTGAGGCAGTCAACCCAGGATCTAAAGTTGTAGTAGACGATAAAGGAAACGCAACAGTAACAACACCAGAAGGAAATACAGCCGTAATTCCAGCAGCAGACGTAACTAAGTCAGCAGCAGATGCAGGTAAAGCAAATGCAGGAAATGCAGTAAACACACCAGCAGCTAAGACAGTAGTTAAAGATCCAGCTAACTTAACAGACGCTGAGAAGAAAGCGATCGAAGATAAAGTTAAAGCAGTAAACCCAGGATCTAAAGTTGTAGTAGACGATAAAGGAAACGCAACAGTAACAACACCAGAAGGAAATACAGCCGTAATTCCAGCAGCAGACGTAACTAAGTCAGCAGCAGATGCAGGTAAAGCAAATGCAGGAAATGCAGTAAACACACCAGCAGCTAAGGTAGAAGTTAAAGATCCAGCTAACTTAACAGACGCTGAGAAGAAAGCGATCGAAGATAAAGTTAAAGCAGTAAACCCAGGATCTAAAGTTGTAGTAGACGATAAAGGAAACGCAACAGTAACAACACCAGAAGGCAAAACAGCAACAATTCCAGCAACAGACTTAACTAAGTCAGCATCAGACGCAGGTAAAGCAAATGCAGGAAATGGAGCAAATACACCAGCAACTAAGACAGTAGTTAAAGATCCAGCTAACTTAACAGATGAAGAAAAAGCAAAAGTTAAGAAAGCAGTAGAGGATGTAAACCCAGGATCAACTGTAGTAGTAAATGATAAAGGTGATGTAATCGTTACTAAAGGTGATGGAACAGTATTAGTAATCCCAGAACTTGACTTAGTAATTCCAGAAGATAAATTAACTGATCCAACTCAACAAAATGGTGTAAATACACCAGCAACTAGAGTGTTAGTTGGAGATAAAGCTAAATTAACAGCTGATGAAATTGAAAAAGTTAAAGAATCAATTAAAGCAGTCAACCCAGGATCAACTGTAGTAGTAGACGAAAACGGAAATGCGACAGTAACAACTCCAGAAGGTAAGACAGCAACAATTCCAGCAGCTCAATTAGTTAAAGATGCTAAAGATGTTGCAGCTAAGAACAATGGTGAAAACATCAACGTTGACTTCGAAAAAGAAACAGTAGCAGACTTCAATAACTTAACAGATGCAGAAAAAGAAGCTGCAAAAGCTAAGATTAAAGGATCAAATGCTGATGTAGTAGAAGTTATCTTCGACAAAGCAGGAAACGCAACTGTAATTACTAAAGATGGTAAAGTTTACACAATCGTAGCTAAAGATATCTTTAAACAACGTCCTTCTGCAGACAATGGAAGTTCAGCTAATGCTGGTCAAACAGCATCAGCACAAGCAAATGCGCGTAAAGTAGCTCAAGAATTGCCAAATACAGGTACAGCAGATTCTACTGTAGCTATGGTAGCAGCTGCCGCAAGTGCATTACTTGGTCTTGGTCTTGCAGGCCGTCGTCGTAAAGAAGACGAAGAAGCTTAATTGGTAGATTGTTTGATAAACATCAGATGATAAATCCGATTTTCAAAGCTTAAGCAAGTACCTCTCATAAGAAAATCTCCTAGCAGGAAAGTCTGCTAGGAGATTTTTGTATTTCAGGAAGTGGACGGCTGACTTGGTAACCAGCTGAGGGTGAAGGTTAGCTGATCAGCTTTTAGGAGGTCTTGGTGTTGAATAGTTGATACTAGAGTTGTGTCCAGTCGGCATTCTTTGACAAAGTTAAAATGGTTGTGGTTTTGCTCAGTATGAATATCTAGCCATTTATCTTCTTTAGCGAGATAGATTCGGAGGTGGTCAAAGAGAGGGATTCCGAGATCATAGCTTGGTTTTCCTGGACAGGTCGGATAAAAACCGAGAGCTGACCAGATGTACCAAGCAGAGAGACTACCATTGTCTTCATCGCCAGGATAGGCTTGCCAGCTTGGATGAAAGGCTTTCTGACGGAGAGTCTTGATGAGAAGGGCAGTGTAGTCAGGGTAGTTGCTGTAACGGAAGAGATAAGGAATATGGAAGCTCGGTTGGTTTGAAATAGCGAGTTGTCCAAAAGGAGCAGTAGCCATTTCGCTCATTTCGTGAATCTCGTAACCATAGCCTGTTGTCTCAAAGAGGGGGGCCTCCTGACAAGTCTTCAAAAGATAGTTGCTAAAGGCTTCTTTTCCACCCATAAGCTGGATTAAGTATGGGATGTCGTGGAGGACACCTAAAGTCGCTTGAATGGCAGAGCATTCAGCGTAGTCTCGTCCCCAACTATAGGGAGAGAAGTCAGGACGGAAGTTTCCTTGATTGTCTCGCGCTCGCATGTAACCTGTCTCAGCATCAAATAGATGGCGGTAATTTTGTGACGCAGTTCTATAAGTTTCCGCGATGTCATTCTGACCAAGTTTTTTGGCACAGCTGGAGATACAAAAGTCGCTATAGGCATAGTCAAGAGTGTGACTGACACTTTCGTGGTGGTCGGTAGAGAGATAACCTAATTCTTGGTATTGGGCTAGTCCGTGGCGACCATTGATGCCGAGAGGGTCGGACTTGGTGGCTGTCTCCAGCATGGCTTGGAGGAGTTCTTTCTCTAAATCTGGAGCCATGTCCTTGCAGGCGCTATCTGCGATAATGCCATCTAGCAGGGTACCTGGCATCATGCCCCGTTCATCTGGAGCCAGCCATTTTGGAAGGAAACCAGTATCGCGGTAGCTATTGAGAAAACCTTCTAAAAAGAGACGATAATGCTCCGGTATGATAAGGGCAAAGAGGGGGAAGGTGGTGCGGAAGGTATCCCAGAAACCATTGTTGCTGAAGAGAACACCAGGCTTGATAGTTCCAGTAGCCAGATCCTTGTGGATGGCTTGCCCTGATTCGTCAACCTCATAAAAAGTCTGAGGAAAGAGGAAGAGTCTGTAGAGGCAGTGGTCAAAAAAGGTTCGGTCAGCCTCTCCTGTCTCTATAACATCAAAACGATGGAGGAGATTTTCCCAGTCCGCTTGGGCATTTGCTTTACAGCTATCAAAATCTTCTTGAGGTAGATTAAGCAGTGCTTGAGTAGGAGAGATGAAAGAAGTCGCTAGCTGAATTTCAGCATGGCTACTTGCTAAGTCAATTCGCCAGTCTTCACCTTCTTGGCTGATAGCAAGAATATCCGTATTCATTTGCAGGGATGTGAACAGTATCAGTGGATTTTTGTTGGTTTCAGTTTTTCCTTCTTGTCGCAGGGCAAGAGTTCGCTTATCTACTTGCTCCACGGTCAGCTCATCTGCTGTGTGAAGATAGAGGGAGAGGGCTTTGCCTTGCCTTTGCTCCAAACGAATAGAAGCACCGTAGCAAGTCGGTGTGAGCTGGCTTTCAATCTGATAGCGCAGGGAGAAAATCTTCAGATAATGAGGTTGGAAAGAGGCCTTATCTATGTCATAAGAAGACTGACGATGGAAGAGGCTGTCTCTACCCAGTTGGCCTGTGACAGGTGTCAGAAGGAGCCAAGAGTAGTCACCAATCCAAGGACTGGGCTGGTGGGTTAATCGAATCCCCTGAAAGATAGGCAGATGCGGATCGAAAAACCAAGAGCCCTCCTGGTCACTGGTCTGGGGTACAAAGTAATTCATCCCAAAAGGCACGCCTGTGTATGGCAGGGTATTTCCCCGAGAAAAGGCATGCTTGCTGGCAGTTCCAAAGCGGGTATCGATGGTTTCAAGTAGTGGTTTCATAGTCTTTCCTTTAGCTGTTTTTCTACATTATATCAGAAAAAGAGGGCCTTTAGAAAAGGAGTTTTAAAGATAACTATTTTGTAGAAAAATGACTATCATTTGTGTATGTATTTTCTGTCTCAAAAGCTATATACTGAAAATGAAACTTGTTTGAAAGAGGATACTGCACGATGATTTATTCAAAAGAAATTGTTAGAGAATGGCTAGATGAAGTAGCAGAGCGGGCTAAGGACCATCCAGAGTGGGTGGATGTCTTTGAGCGTTGCTATACAGACACCTTGGACAATACGGTTGAAATCCTAGAAGATGGTTCAACCTTTGTACTCACTGGTGATATTCCTGCTATGTGGCTTCGAGATTCGACAGCCCAACTCAGACCCTATCTGCATGTGGCTAAAAGAGATGCCCTCCTGCGTCAGACTATTGCAGGTTTGGTCAAACGTCAGATGGCCTTGGTACTCAAAGATCCCTATGCCAATTCCTTTAACATCGAGGAAAACTGGAAGGGTCACCATGAGACAGACCATACTGACCTTAATGGCTGGATTTGGGAACGCAAGTATGAGGTGGACTCACTTTGCTATCCTTTGCAGCTGGCTTATCTCCTCTGGAAAGAGACTGGCGATACTAGTCAGTTTGATGAGACTTTTGTCGCAGCGACTAAGGAAATTCTTCATCTGTGGACGGTGGAACAAGACCACACCAACTCTCCTTATCGTTTTGTCCGAGATACGGACCGCAAGGAAGACACCTTGGTAAATGATGGCTTTGGACCTGATTTTGCAGTGACAGGTATGACTTGGTCAGCCTTTCGTCCGAGCGATGACTGCTGTCAGTATAGTTACTTGATTCCGTCCAATATGTTTGCTGTAGTAGTCTTGGGTTATGTGCAAGAAATCTTTGCAGCATTAAACCTAGCTGATAGCCAGAGTGTTATCACAGACGCTAAGCGTCTCCAGTCTGAAATCCAAGAAGGAATAGAAAACTACGCTTACACCACCAACAGCAAGGGCGAAAAGATTTATGCCTTTGAAGTGGATGGTTTGGGAAATGCTAGCCTCATGGATGATCCAAACGTACCAAGTCTGCTGGCTGCACCTTATCTGGGCTACTGTTCAGTCGATGATGAAGTTTATCAAGCCACTCGTCGTACCATTCTGAGCCCGGAAAATCCATATTTCTACCAAGGAGAATACGCTAGCGGTCTCGGAAGTTCTCATACCTTCTATCGCTATATCTGGCCAATCGCTCTGTCTATACAAGGTTTGACAACAAGAGATAAGGCAGAGAAGAAATTCTTGCTGGATCAGCTGGTTGCTTGCGATGGTGGTACAGGTGTTATGCATGAAAGCTTCCACGTAGATGATCCGACCCTCTACTCACGTGAATGGTTCTCTTGGGCCAATATGATGTTCTGTGAGTTGGTCTTGGATTACTTGGATATTCGCTAAGAAACAAGCTTTAGCGCAACTGATTCTTGGAAAGAATCACAAATTTACATTTAAAACGTTAACAATAAAAATTTAAATTTAGAATGAGGTTTTACTTCATGGAAAATGTTGTCGTACATATTATCTCACATAGTCACTGGGATCGTGAGTGGTACTTGCCTTTTGAAAGCCACCGTATGCAGTTGGTGGAATTATTTGACAATCTCTTTGATCTCTTTGAAAATGACCCTGAGTTCAAGAGCTTCCACTTGGATGGTCAAACCATTGTCCTTGACGACTACTTGCAAATTCGCCCTGAAAATCGTGACAAAGTTCAACGCTACATTGACGAAGGAAAATTGAAAATTGGTCCCTTTTACATTTTGCAGGATGACTACTTGATTTCAAGTGAAGCCAACGTCCGCAATACCTTGATTGGTCAAGCAGAATGTGCAAAATGGGGCAAATCAACCCAGATTGGTTACTTCCCAGATACCTTTGGAAATATGGGACAAGCGCCTCAAATCCTTCAAAAATCAGGCATTCACGTGGCAGCCTTCGGTCGTGGTGTGAAACCGATTGGATTTGACAACCAAGTCCTCGAAGATGAGCAGTTTACTTCCCAGTTTTCAGAAATGTACTGGCAGGGTGCGGACGGAAGTCGTGTCCTCGGCATCCTCTTTGCCAACTGGTATAGTAATGGGAATGAAATTCCAGTTGATAAAGACGAGGCCTTGACCTTCTGGAAACAAAAACTGGCAGACGTGCGTGACTACGCTTCGACCAACCAGTGGTTGATGATGAACGGCTGTGACCATCAGCCTGTGCAGAAAAATCTGAGTGAAGCCATTCGTGTGGCAAATGAACTCTTCCCAGATGTAACCTTTGTTCATAGTTCTTTTGATGAATATGTCCAAGCTGTGGAAAGTGCCCTACCAGAGCAATTATCAACGGTTACAGGTGAGTTGACCAGTCAGGAAACAGACGGCTGGTACACACTTGCCAACACTTCTTCATCTCGTATTTATCTCAAACAAGCCTTCCAAGAAAATAGCAACCTCCTAGAGCAAGTTGTAGAACCCTTGACAATTATCACTGGGGGCCACAACCACAAGGACCAGTTGACCTATGCTTGGAAAACTCTTTTGCAGAATGCGCCACATGATAGTATCTGTGGCTGTAGCGTGGACGAAGTTCACCGCGAGATGGAAATTCGTTTTGCCAAGGTCAACCAAGTCGGAAACTTTGTTAAGACCAATCTTCTCAACGAGTGGAAGGGCAAAATCGCTACAGCTAAGGCTCAAAGTGATTATCTCTTTACTGTCATTAACACAGGCTTGCATGATAAGGTTGATACTGTCAGCACAGTGATTGATGTGGCGACTTGTGATTTCAAGGAATTGCACCCAACAGAAGGATACAAGAAGATGGCTGCTCTTACCTTGCCAAGTTACCGTGTGGAGGACTTGGATGGGCGTCCTGTAGAGGCTAAAATCGAGGATCTTGGGGCTAATTTTGAGTATGATTTACCAAAAGACAAGTTCCGCCAAGCTCGTATCGCTCGACAAGTGCGCGTGACTATTCCAGTTCACCTAGCGCCGCTTTCTTGGACAACCTTCCAATTGCTGGCAGGAGAACAAGAACACCGCGACGGTATTTACCAAAACGGAGTGATTGCTACCCCATTTGTAACGGTGAGTGTGGATGACACTATCACAGTTTATGACAAGACAACTCACGAAGCCTATGAAGATTTTATCCGCTTCGAAGACCGTGGGGATATCGGAAACGAGTATATCTATTTCCAACCAAAAGGAACAGAGCCAATCTATGCAGAGCTTAAGGGCTACGAGGTCTTGGAAAACACAGCTCGCTACGCTAAGATTTTGCTTAAACATGAATTGACCGTGCCTGTCAGTGCGGATGAAAAGCTAGAAGAAGAGCAAAAAGGTATCATCGAGTTTATGAAGCGTGAAGCTGGACGTTCAGAAGAATTGACAAGCATTCCTCTGGAAACTGAGATGACTGTCTTCGTTGATAATCCACAAATCCGTTGCAAGATTCGCTTTACTAACACTGCCAAAGACCATCGTATCCGTCTCTTGGTCAAGACTCATAACACGCGTCCAAGCAATGATTCTGAAAGCATCTATGAGGTGGTAACACGACCAAACAAACCAGCTGCTTCATGGGAAAATCCTGAAAATCCTCAACACCAACAAGCCTTTGTTAGTTTGTATGACGATGAAAAAGGTGTGACTGTATCCAACAAGGGATTGAATGAATACGAAATCCTTGGAGACGACACCATTGCAGTGACTATTTTGCGTGCCTCAGGTGAGCTAGGTGACTGGGGTTACTTCCCAACACCAGAAGCACAATGCTTGCGTGAGTTTGAAGTCGAGTTTGCGCTTGAATGCCACCAAGCCCAAGAACGCTTCTCAGCCTATCGTCGTGCTAAAGCCTTGCAGACACCATTTACCAGCCTTCAGCTTGCTAAACAAGAAGGAAGCGTGGTTGCGACTGGTAGCCTCTTGAGCCATTCTGTTCTCAGCATACCGCAAATCTGTCCAACAGCCTTTAAGGTAGCTGAAAATGAAGAAGGTTATGTGCTTCGTTACTACAATATGTGTAGTGAAAATGTGCGTGTACCAGAAAGTCAACATCTCTTCCTTGACCTACTTGAACGACCATACCCAGTTCATAGAGGTCTCATTTCACCACAAGAGATTCGTACAGAATTCATCAAAAAAGAAGAAATTTAATTTCAAAAAGTAAACATAAAAAGAAAGGAGGGGCGAAAAGGTAAGAACTAACTGCTGATTCGCCCCTTTTTATGGTAAAAACAATGACCATTGCAACGATTGATATCGGAGGGACTGGGATTAAGTTTGCAAGTCTGACTCCTGATGGGAAAATATTGGATAAGACAAGTATCCCAACACCAGAAAACTTAGAGGATTTAATAGCTTGGCTAGACCAACGCTTGTCAGAACAAGATTATAGTGGGATTGCGATGAGTGTTCCAGGTGCGGTCAATCAAGAAACTGGTGTGATTGATGGCTTCAGTGCGGTGCCCTACATCCACGGCTTTTCTTGGTATGAGGCGCTTAGCTCTTATCAGATTCCTGTCCATCTGGAAAATGATGCCAACTGCGTTGGACTCAGTGAATTACTGGCCCATCCAGAACTTGAAAATGCAGCCTGTGTCGTGATTGGGACTGGGATTGGCGGAGCCATGATTATCAACGGTAGACTTCACCGAGGACGCCATGGCTTGGGTGGAGAATTTGGCTACATGACCACCCTTGCTCCTGCCGAAAAGCTCAACAACTGGTCGCAACTAGCGTCAACTGGAAATATGGTACGCTACGTGATTGAAAAATCTGGTCAGACTGATTGGGACGGTCGCAAGATTTACCAAGAGGCCGAAGCAGGAAATGCCCTTTGTCAAGAAGCCATTGAGCGCATGAACCGTAATCTGGCGCAAGGCTTGCTCAATATTCAGTATCTCATCGACCCAGATGTCATTAGCCTGGGAGGCTCTATCAGTCAAAATCCAGATTTTATCCAAGGTGTCAAGGAAGCTGTAGATAACTTTGTCGAGACCTACGAAGAATACACGGTCGCACCAGTCATCCAAGCCTGCACCTATCATGCAGATGCTAATCTCTACGGTGCCCTTGTCAACTGGCTACAGGAGGAAAACCAATGGTAAGATTTACAGGAATTAGTGACAAACAAGCGCAAGCTATTGAAGTATTAAAAAAACACATTTTTCTACCAGATGTAGAGGTAGCTGTCGCTCAGTCTGACAAAGCCTCTATCTCTATCAAGGGTGAGGGTGGCCACTATCAACTAACTTACCGCAAACCCCACCAACTCTATCGTGCCTTGTCCTTGTTGGCAACAGTTATAGCAGAAGGTGACAAGGTAGAGATTGAAGAACAAGCGGCTTATGAAGATTTAGCCTACATGGCTGACTGTTCGCGAAATGCGGTGCTGAATGTGGCTTCTGCCAAGCAGATGATTGAGGTCTTGGCTCTCATGGGCTACTCAACCTTTGAGCTCTACATGGAAGATACCTACCAGATTGAAGGGCAGCCTTACTTTGGCTATTTCCGTGGAGCCTACTCAGCTGAGGAATTGCAGGAAGTCGAAACCTATGCCCAGCAGTTTGACATGACCTTTGTGCCTTGCATCCAGACCTTGGCCCACTTGTCAGCCTTCGTCAAATGGGGTGTCAAAGAAGTCCAGGAGCTCCGTGATGTGGAGGATATTCTTCTCATTGGCGAAGAAAAGGTCTATAACCTGATTGATGGCATGTTTGCTACTCTATCTAAACTACAAACTCGCAAGGTCAATATCGGGATGGACGAAGCCCACTTGGTTGGTTTGGGACGCTACTTGATTCTGAACGGTGTTGTGGATCGTAGTCTCCTCATGTGCCAACACTTGGAGCGCGTGTTGGATATTGCTGACAAATATAGTTTCCACTGCCAGATGTGGAGCGATATGTTCTTTAAACTTATGTCAGCAGATGGCCAGTACGACCGTGATGTGGAAATTCCAGAAGAAACTCGTGTCTACCTAGACCGTCTCAAAGACCGAGTGACTTTGGTTTACTGGGACTATTATCAGGATAGCGAGGAGAAATACAATCGCAACTTCCGCAACCATCACAAGATTAGCCATGACCTTGCCTTTGCAGGGGGAGCTTGGAAGTGGATTGGTTTCACACCCAACAACCATTTCAGCCATCTCATCGCTCTTGAAGCCAATAAAGCCTGTCGTGCCAATGACATCAAAGAAGTCATTGTAACAGGTTGGGGGGATAATGGTGGTGAAACAGCCCAATTCTCTATCCTACCAAGCTTGCAAATCTGGGCAGAACTCAGCTACCGCAATGACCTAGACCGTTTGTCTGCTCACTTCCAGACCAATACAGGTTTATCGGTTGAAGATTTTATGCATATTGACCTTGCTAATCTCTTACCAGACCTACCAGGTAATCTCAGCGGTATCAATCCCAACCGCTATGTCTTTTATCAGGATGTTCTCTGTCCGATTCTTGACCGACACATGACACCTGAACAGGATAAGCCACACTTCGCTCAGGCTGCTGAGACGCTTGCTGACATTAAAGAAAAAGCAGGAAATTATGCTTACCTCTTTGAAACTCAGGCCCAGTTGAATGCTATTTTAAGTAGCAAAGTGGATGTGGGAAGACGCATTCGTCAGGCCTATAAAATAAACGATAAGGAAAGTCTGCAAGAAATCGCAAGACAAGAATTACCAGAACTCAGAAGCCAAATTGAAGACTTCCATGCCCTCTTTAGCCATCAATGGTTGAAGGAAAACAAGGTCTTTGGCTTGGATACGGTTGACATCCGTATGGGCGGACTCTTGCAACGCATCAAGCGAGCAGAAAGTCGTATAGAGGCTTATCTGGCAGGTCAGCTTGACCGCATCGACGAGTTAGAAGTGGAAATCTTACCATTTACTGACTTCTACGCAAACAAGAACTTCGCAGCGACAACAGCCAACCAGTGGCATACTATTGCGACAGCTTCAACCATTTACACGACCTAAAAACAAGAACACTGTGCTCTTACTCAGAGTGTTTCTCGTGAAACATCCCTTTCTTAAAAAAGTACTCCACATAAAATAATTTGTGGAGTTTTTTCTATAATTAGTAGTTTAACCTAACCTGCAAATAGGAGTATACTAATAATGTAATCGTTATCAAAAGTCTAAAAAGGAATTTTTAGACGGATATCAAAATAAAAAAGGGAGGAAATTATGAATAAGTTTTCAAAAACCTTGAGAGACAACTGGATCTTTCTCTTGATGGTTTTACCAGGGGCACTCTGGTTGATTCTATTCTTCTACATTCCAGTATTTGGGAACGTGGTTGCCTTCAAAGACTACCACATGACCAGTAATGGTTTCATAGATAGTATCATGAATAGTAAATGGGTCGGACTCGATAATTTCAGATTCTTATTTAGTTCAAAAGACGCCTTTATTATCACACGAAATACTGTCCTCTACAATCTCGGCTTTATCTTTATTGGTTTGATTGTATCTGTAGGAATTGCCATCATCCTCAGTGAACTCCGTTCTAAGAGAATGGTTAAGATCTTCCAAACTTCTATGTTGTTCCCTTACTTCTTGTCTTGGGTTATCATCAGTTTCTTTACAGATGCCTTCCTAAACATTGATAAAGGGGTCTTCAACCATTTATTGGAAACTCTTGGTCTCAAAGAAATCAATTTCTACGCTGACTTAGGCATCTGGCCATATCTCCTACTTTTCCTAGGTATCTGGAAAGGCTTTGGATATAGCAGTGTCATGTACTATGCGACAATCATGGGAATTGATCCAACCTACTACGAAGCAGCAACAGTGGACGGGGCTAGCAAATGGCAACGAATTCGCAATGTAACCATTCCGCAGTTGACACCATTGGTAACCGTATTGACCATCCTTGCAGTCGGAAATATCTTCCGTGCAGACTTCGGTCTCTTCTACCAAATCCCACACAATGCTGGTCAGCTTTACAACGTAACCAACGTCTTGGATGTTTATGTCTATAACGGATTGACTCAGACAGCGGATATCGGGATGGCTTCAGCGGCAGGTCTCTACCAATCAGTAGTCGGTTTGCTTTTGGTTATCCTATCAAACTTACTTGCAAGACGAGTTGATCCAAACTCAGCCTTGTTCTAGAAAGGAGGAGAATATGGCAGAAAAGAAAATTAAAAAAGAAAAAATTGATAATGTCGGCATTCACTCCTTCAGTAAGAAAGCAGATATCTTCTTCAGTACCATTTCTGGTTTGATTGCCCTCTCTTGTATCCTACCCTTTGTCTTCGTTATCGTTATTTCGGTGACAGATGAAAAGAGTATCCTCCAAAATGGATATAGCTTCTTCCCATCCCAATTTGGCCTAGACGGTTTTGAGTTCTTGGCACAGTTTAAGGATAAAATTCTCCAAGCCCTCTTCATCTCAGTCTTTGTAACAGTGGTGGGGACTATCACAAACGTTTTTATCACAACAACCTATGCCTACGCCATCTCACGGACAACCTTTAAGTATCGCAGATTCTTTACGATTTTTGCCCTTCTTAGTATGTTGTTCAACGCTGGTTTGGTACCGGGCTATATCGTGGTCACTCGTTTGCTTCAACTTGGTGATACAGTTTGGGCCTTGATTGTTCCAATGCTTCTCTCACCATTTAACATCATCTTGATGCGTTCCTTCTTTAAGAAGACCATCCCAGAAGCCATTCTTGAATCCGCTCGTATAGATGGTGCCAGTGAAGCCCGAATCTTCTTCCAAATCTGTTTGCCATTGTCACTACCAGGTATCGCAACCATCACGCTCTTAACAGCTCTTGGTTTCTGGAATGACTGGTTCAACGCCCTTCTTTATATCAAGAGTGACAACTTGTATCCATTGCAATATTTGCTTATGCAAATCCAACAAAATATGGACTACATCGCCAAAGCAGTCGGCCTATCTGGTCAACTGGGAGTTGCTCTTCCAAAAGAAACAGGACGTATGGCCATGGTTGTGGTCGCAACCCTTCCAATCGCGATTTTATATCCATTCTTCCAACGCTACTTTGTAAAAGGTTTGACTATCGGTGGTGTGAAAGAATAGTACTTGTTGAGAAATACTATTTCTCAGTTCCTAACTTCCCTTGTGTGAAGTTAATACTCTTCGAAAATCAAATTCAAACCGCGTCAACGTCGCCTTGCCGTAGGTATGATTACTGACTTCGTCAGTTTCATCTACAACCTCAAAACAGTGTTTTGAGCAGCCTGCGGCTAGTTTCCTAGTTTGCTCTTTGATTTTCATTGAGTATAAGATCATTACATTGTTTATAAGTTTAAAAATAAAAAAAGGAGTTTTTGTCATGAAAAACTGGAAAAAATATGCTTTTGCATCTGCTAGTGTAGTCGCTTTGGCTGCTGGTCTCGCTGCTTGTGGAAACCTTTCAGGTAACAAAAAGGCTGCTGACTCAGCTTCAGGTGATAAGACTGTTATCAAAATGTACCAAATTGGTGACAAACCAGATAACTTGGATGAATTGCTAGAAAATGCTAACAAAATCATCGGTGAAAAAGTTGGTGCTAAATTGGATATCCAATACCTTGGATGGGGTGACTATGATAAGAAAATGTCTGTTATCACATCATCTGGTGAAAACTATGATATCGCATTTGCATCTAACTATGTTGTAAATGCTCAAAAAGGTGCCTATGCTGACTTGACAGAATTGTACAAAAAAGAAGGTAAAGACCTTTACAAAGCACTTGATCCAGCTTACATCAAAGGTAACAGCATTAACGGTAAAATTTACGCAGTTCCAGTTGCAGCCAACGTTGCATCATCTCAAAACTTCGCCTTCAACGGAACTCTTCTTGCTAAATACGGTATCGATATTTCAGGTGTCACTTCATATGAAACACTTGAACCAGTCTTGAAACAAATCAAAGAAAAAGCTCCAGATGTAGTGCCATTTGCGGTTACTAAGAACTTCATCCCATCTGATAACTTTGACTACCCAGTTCCAAATGGACTTCCATTCGTTATCGACCTTGAAGGAGATACTACTAAGATTGTAAACCGTTATGAAGTGCCTCGTTTCAAAGAACACTTGAAGACTCTCCACAAATTCTATGAAGCTGGCTACATTCCAAAAGACGTAGCAACAAGCGATACTTCATTTGAACTTCAACAAGATACTTGGTTCGTTCGTGAAGAAACAGTAGGACCAGCTGACTACGGTAACAGCTTGCTTTCACGTGTTGCGAATAAAGATATTCAAATCAAACCAATTACTAACTTCATCAAGAAAAACCAAACAACACAAGTTGCTAACTTTGTTATCTCAAACAACTCTAAGAACAAAGAAAAATCAATGGAAGTGTTGAACCTCTTGAACACTAACCCAGAACTCTTGAATGGTCTTGT
The DNA here is from genome assembly GCF_047462815.1 of Streptococcus mitis. GTDB lineage: Bacteria > Bacillota > Bacilli > Lactobacillales > Streptococcaceae > Streptococcus > Streptococcus mitis_DO. The sequence continues at coordinate 130,147 of NZ_JASHFB010000004.1, read as the reverse complement.
TTATGGTCCAGAAGGCAAGAACTGGGAAAAAATTGCAGGTAAAGAAAATCGTGTACGCGTCCTTGATGGCTACAAAGGAAACACTCACATGGGTGGATGGAACACTGGTAACAACTGGATCCTGTACATCAACGAAAACGTTACAGATCAACAAATCGAAGATTCTAAGAAACAATTGGCTGAAGCTAAAGAATCTCCAGCGCTTGGATTCATCTTTAACACTGACAATGTGAAATCTGAAATCTCAGCTATCTCTAACACAATGCAACAATTCGATACAGCTATCAACACTGGTACTGTAGACCCAGATAAAGCTATTCCAGAATTGATGGAAAAATTGAAATCTGAAGGTGCCTACGAAAAAGTATTGAACGAAATGCAAAAACAATACGACGAATTTTTGAAAAATAAAAAATCATAAGATCAATTGATTTCGTGTATTCATTCCTAATTCCTAAAAATTGAATCACTGTTTTCCTCAGACTTATCTGGGGAAGGCAGTGATTTTTTGAAATAAAGACATAGCTATTCCTGTTCTCTCATTTTTCTTATTTTAACCATTTAGGAAATATCAAGCACTATTTAGGATTTAGAGCAAGAATTTGAGGAAATATGGCTTATATTAGAGATGTTCCGAGTTTACAAAGGAGGGATCACATGAAAAAGTATCAGCTTCTCTTCAAAATAAGTGCTGTCTTGTCTTACCTATTTTTTGTATTTGGACTTTCTCAGCTGACCCTTATCATTCAAAACTATTGGCAATTTTCTTCTCAGGTAGGAAATTTTTTCTGGATTCGAAATATCTTGAGTTTGCTATTTAGCGGAGTCATGATTTGGATTCTGTTTAAGACAGGCCACGGCTATCTCTTTCGCATTCCAAGAAAAAAATGGCTTTGGTTTTTGATTTTGACAGTATTAGTGGTAGTGCTCCAGATCTCTTTTAACGTTCAGACAGCTAAACATGTTCAGTCAACTGCTGAAGGTTGGGCCGTATTGATCGGTTATAGTGGGACCAACTTTGCCGAGTTCGGTATCTATATAACTCTGTTCTTTCTAGTGCCACTGATGGAAGAGTTAATCTATAGAGGATTACTTCAACACGCCTTCTTTAAACATTCGCGATTTGGCCTTGATTTGCTTCTTCCGTCAATTTTATTTGCTCTTCCTCATTTTTCAAGCCTGCCTAGTTTGTTAGATATCTTCATCTTTGCAACATCTGGCATCATCTTTGCCGGTTTGACCCGCTATACCAAGAGCATTTATCCATCCTATGCGGTGCATGTGATTAATAATATTGTAGCAACCTTACCATTTCTGCTGACTTTTTTACATAGGGTGTGGTAAAATACTGGCACGAGGGTTAGGAATGATCGTTTTTTAATTTAAGGAGGAAAATAAGAATGACACCATTAAAATGGTTTGCCGGAGGCAGTGAAAGACGTTGTGAAGCCATGACTATCATAGATAACCTACTGGAAGGTATAAACAATACGCCTCAACTTGCTCCTTTGAAAAATCAGTTAGTGATTTATAAAAGACGATTAAAGGACGATGGGACCTCGACTCCATTTGTTTTGAGTCAAATGAATGTTGACATCTCACGTGTGTTGATTGAAAATAAGCTGACTTTGTCAGAAAGTCAAGCTGAGCAAATCAAAAAATTGAGAGAATTGTCGGCGATTCGCTATGGTTACTGATGAAGTGCAGGGACAGGCCACCTTCTAAAATTTCCAGTCAAATAAATTGCATTCGTTTTCTTAAGCAGGTATACTAGTATAGATAAATAAAAAATTTAGAAAATTTAAGAATAGAAAAGAGAACAAATCTTATGGCAAAAGATATTCGTGTCTTACTTTACTACCTTTATACTCCAATTGAAAATGCAGAGCAATTTGCTGCAGACCACTTGGCTTTCTGTAAATCAATCGGCCTTAAAGGCCGTATCCTAGTCGCTGACGAGGGAATTAACGGAACAGTTTCAGGGGATTATGAAACAACTCAAAAATACATGGACTACGTTCACAGCCTCCCAGGCATGGAAGACCTCTGGTTCAAGATTGACGAAGAAAATGAACAAGCCTTCAAGAAGATGTTTGTTCGCTACAAGAAAGAAATTGTCCACCTTGGTTTGGAAGACAACGACTTTGACAACGACATCAACCCACTTGAAACAACAGGTGCCTACTTGTCTCCAAAAGAGTTCAAAGAAGCCCTTCTTGACGAAGATACTGTTGTCCTTGACACACGTAATGATTACGAGTACGACCTAGGACATTTCCGTGGGGCTATCCGCCCAGATATCCGCAACTTCCGTGAGTTGCCACAGTGGGTTCGTGACAACAAAGAAAAATTCATGGACAAGCGTGTCGTGGTTTACTGTACAGGTGGCGTTCGCTGTGAGAAATTCTCAGGCTGGATGGTCCGTGAAGGCTACAAAGATGTCGGCCAATTGCACGGAGGAATCGCAACTTACGGTAAAGACCCAGAAGTCCAAGGGGAGCTTTGGGATGGAAAAATGTACGTCTTTGACGAGCGTATCGCCGTAGATGTCAACCATGTCAACCCAACCATCGTAGGGAAAGACTGGTTTGATGGAACACCATGTGAACGTTATGTCAACTGTGGAAATCCATTCTGTAACCGTCGTATCTTGACATCAGAAGAAAATGAAGACAAGTACCTTCGTGGATGCTCACATGAGTGCCGTGTTCACCCACGTAACCGCTATGTTTCGGAAAATGAATTGACACAAGCTGAAGTAATCGAGCGCCTAGCCACTATCGGTGAAAGCTTGGATCAAGTAGCTACTGTATAAGATCAAGGCTGGGACAAAAAGATTTTGATTTTACGAATTCTTTATTATAAATTTTTAAAATCGATAGATTAGACAAAAAAGCGAACAAAAAGAGTATTCTGAGTGTCAGAAAACTCTTTTTGTCCGCTTTTTATATTTAAGGTTAGACTTTTCTCCCAGCTTCTATTGTAATGATAACATGCTCTAGTCTAATACAGTTTCAAATAGCAAACCAGAAACACAATTTTTGTTATAAAAATTAAATTTAATAAAAAACTTAAAGTTTTTAATTGACATGTAAGTTTCTCTGTGGTATCATATACTTAAATAATATGAATGGAGATGATTTATATGGCTACAAATCCTATGAAGGATAAAACACTTATACTAAAAATTTCTGAAACTCAAGATTTATCTTTAGATGATCTCTTGACCAGAGCAAAGGGGGAGTGGAAAATTGCACCAGATTACAGTGAGGACGTCCAGCGAGTCCTAATAGTCTCTACTGGAGAGGATTCTGGGAAAATCATAGCAACAGCTAAGCTATGGACTGATGATTATCGTCGAAGTTACACTGTTAAGTATTACCGAACTTTAACCCAGACTCCTGATGGGGAAACTGTTAGAACTACAAGAAAAATAACGTTTGATACCATGACTCTAACAGAAGATGCTGAACAACTTGTTGGGAAATCGATCCATCCTTTAGGTGGGCGGGCAACTGCTTTCTGCAAGCCATTTGAGGAAGTTCAAAAATACCTACATTAAGAGTTTGGGACAAAAAGATTTCAATTTTTGAAAATCTTAATTATTGAGTTCTTCTAATCTAAAATTAAATGTGAAAAGCGAATAAAGCAGAATTCTGATTGCCAGAAAACTAGTTTTGTTTGCTTTTTATATTTGAGGTCGGACTCTTGTCCCAGCCTCTTCTATGCTTTTTACTCAAAAATCTAAAGTTTGTTTCTGTATCTTTCAGAAAAATAGGGTATACTATATGTAAACGATTTCAAAGGAGTCCAGTTATGACGAAAACATTTTTTATTCCAAATAAACAGAGCATTTTAGGAGAACAGGAAATTTTGACTGCCAAGTCTATCTTGGCCTTGGTAGATGGTTTGGAGTCACATAGCTATGATGCTGTCTATCTCCGTCAGCCTCTTAATCGTCTCGAGTATATCGAGTGTGCGATAGTGGGGCAATCACAATTTCTCTTTAAGGTCAGTTATGCTGATGGTCAAAAGGCCTATCGTGTCGATCTTCCTGACCTACTCACAAAGACAGACTGGCAGATTATCAAAGCATTTTTAGATGCCCTGCTTGCTTACACAGGAACTGAGATTGAGGGGCTCGATGGTTTTGACTTTGAAGCTTATTTCCGAGCAAGTATTCAAGCCTATCTAGCAGACACTGTAGCCCGTTTTACGATTTGCCAAGGAATTTTTAATCCTGTTTTCTTTGGTCATGAGGACTTGAAAAGCTTTTTAGAGGAAGATGGCTTGGCTCAATTTGAAGCGCGTGTGCGTGCGGTTCAAGAGACAGATGCCTACTTTGCAAGAGTTTCCTTCTATCAGGATGGAGAAGGGCAAGTGCATGGTGTTTACCATCTAGCTCAAGGAGTCAAGACAGTGTTACCGAGAGAACCATTTGTTCCTGCAGCCTATATTGAGCAATTGCTGGATAAGGAAGTCCAGTGGGAAATTGACTTGGTTCAAATCACAGGAGATGGCTCTAAACCAGAAGACTATGAAGCCATTGCTCGCTTGGGCTATGCAAAATTCCTAGAGTCACTACCATCAGCATCTTACCACCAACTAGATGCTAATCAATTAGAAGTACAACCCATCCTAGGACAAGATTTTAAAACATTAGCACAAGAAAAGTAAAGCAGAAGCAGGTCAATCGACTTGCTTTTTGGCATAGAAAAAATCCTGCCATGAAAGACAGGATTGCTACTCAATGAAAATCAAAGAGCAAACTAGGAAGCTAGCCGCAGGCTGCTCAAAACACTGTTTTGAGGTTGTAGATAAGACTGACAAAGTCAGGAACATATATCTACGGTAAGGCGAAGCTGACGTGGTTTGAAGAGATTTTCGAAGAGTATGAAGTTTAAAGAAAGGCCAAGATACGGAGATAATCTCCAATCAGTGCCACTTCAGCTACAAAGAAGAGGAGGATAATGACTCCGTTCACAAGGACAGACAAGAATAATTGATAGAAGGAGTCGGTTTCACTTGCTTGACTTGGTCTTGTAATGATATGGAGACTGGCAAGCAGAATGATTCCAATGCTAATCACACACAAGAGAGCTGTAAATCGTAGGCTGTCAAAGAAGGCAAAGAAACTAGCAATAGCAGTGAGGAAGATTGGAATTGCCAAGAGTTGACTATATTGTTGGAGAACCTTTTCTAGCGTCCAGTCTTTTTCCTGGTGGATAAATCGTCTCACAACGAAACTACCCAAGAGGAATGAAAAGAAGAAGAGTGTTGTTGCTACTAGGATAGAGATAATCGAAAAGAGATTTAATGAAGCAAATTGTTCAGGGAAGTGATTATGCATAGTTGCTATATGTCCATAGTAAGCATGTTTGATGTGGTAGATACTAAAGAAAAAGGAAGATGCAGAAAACAGAATGAGCAAGAGAAAGGCTGTGTAGCTGTGTGTGCTACTTGTTTCAAGCTTGCTTGTAGGAGATTTGAGAGCCTCCACTAGCCAAGACCAAAAATCAAGTACTTGCTCTTTCCATCTATCCGTAGATTTTGGAGCTTGGTCGGGAATATAAGGACTTTCTAAGGATTGACTGATAAGAAGTGGCTCTTTCGTGGTTGCTTTTTGCTGAGGAAGTGCTTCTTGACTCTCTTCAGCTATAGTGACTTTTTCTGTTTCTTTAGAAAGGTCTTGCTCTTCCTCAGCAGAATCTAATGCTTTCTTTTCTTCTATTTCTGTTCTCGCTTCACCGTTTTCAGGCGTTTCAATTTTCTCTTCTTGCTGGCTTTCCAGTTCGACTTTAGCTTGAGAGACTTCCTCCTCTACTTGAGTATTTTTTTCAATTGGTGTATCGAGATCGGCTATCCTTTCTTCAGCCTTGTCTGCAACATCTTGGGCTTGTTCATCAGGCTTGTTCTTGCTTGTTCTTTTTACAAAATCATTACTTTCAAACCATTCTTGTTTCATGGTAGAACCTCCTTTTTAGTTAGATAAATATGCTTCCATAGTAGCAAATGTAAGCGCTTTTGTCAACGCCTGTTTGGTATGGATACTAGAGTGATATCATCATCAGCTCTCGCAATGAGTTGATCCTTGACATCAGCTTTTTCAGTTTTGTAAGGGTTACTTAATTCTGTGTATTTTGATCCAGGTTTTTCTCTTGTTGCTTGTAAGATAGAACCATAGTTACTTGAGATATCCCAATTAATTCGTTGGCTTTCTTTTTGCGTCAGAGTGATTGAGAGATGGTCTTTAGAAGTTAATTCTACCTTGCCGTGAACTTGGATATTTTCAGCGTGGACGTGATGTTCTGTTGATTCTAGCTGACTATCTGTAAGGTCTGTATCAAAGATATTAACGATATTGGGCGTTGTGAGTTTACTGTTTTTGATACGACTTCCTTCAATTCGGAGGATATAGCTGTTTGTATGGAGAGTTGCATTTTCAAGGCTAGCATTTATGATGGTAGTTTGTCCACGATTGGTTGACACGTTGATCCCTTTTAGACTTCTTCCTTTTGGCAATTGGAGAATAACTTCTTCAAAACGACGAGAGTAGCTGCTTGCGATATGGAGAATCCCGCCAATTCCAGAAGAGAGAAATGGACTTTCAGACAGTTTCTTATCAGTGAGGCTCAGCGTTTTATCGTTCTGATTTGTGATAAGATCATGGTGAGCAGAAAGAGATGGATGGTAAGAAATGTGGATTTGATCATCGAAAGAGTCTGTGATGGTCAGTGCGTGTTGATGGAGAGTAATCTCTAGGTTTTCGACTTCCTTGCCAAAGGTCAACTCTTCCATCCGACTATCATAGACAGGCTCCTTGGACATGGCAAGCAGACTCTTAATCCCGTCAGATTGGATTCCTACAAAGAGCAGGATAAAGCCGATAATGGTAGTCACCACACCAAAAATGAGAAATCCTTTTGTCAATTTACGCATGCTGGTCACCTCTCTTTCCTTTTTTGAGAACAAATTGTACCAGGCGAACAATGAGTAGACCGAAGAAGCGGGCTACATAGGAAATACCTAGTAAGACTAGTGAAGAAGCACCGATAGCCAGTAAACCAGCACCAAAAATCAAGATAAAGGCTGATTTGGCTTGGGCGAGGACAGTGAAACTTTCAACTAAAAATAGGAATCCGCCGATGATACCAAGTATGGAAACCGCAAAGAAAGCCAAGATGACAGTAAAGGCTGCCACAAGGATTGCGAACAGGGTCACGAGGATGGCGATTCCCAGAGGAATACCGATGGGTGCTGCAAGGAGGGCTAACAAGGCGACATGCAAAATTTGTCGGTTATTCTTTTGTGCGGGTGCTTCATTGATTTTTTTATCGAGAAGATTGGAGAGAACTTCGTGGGCCGCTTCTTTGGGAGTTCCCAAGCTAGCGATGAGTTCTTCCTCTCCTTCGACTCCAGCATCGTCAAAGAGTTCCCTGAAATAGTCCATGGCTTCAATTTGGTCAGCCTGAGGCAGTTTTTTGAGATAAAGTTCTAGCTGAGTCAGGTATTCAGTTCTTGTCATGGCGGATACTCCCTTCTATGATGCCATTGATGGTGTCTGTATAGAGTGTCCATTCATCTTTTAGGGTCACGAGCTGTTCTATACCACCATTTGTCAAGGAGTAGTATTTGCGCATGCGACCTTGGAACTCTCTAGAATAGGTTGTCAGAAAGCTATTGCCCTCCAATTTTTTTAGGATAGGATAGAGTGTAGATTCTTTGATATTAGCGATCAGCTTAATGGTCTGGCTAATCTCATAACCATAAGAATCACCCTGCTCCAGTACGGCCAAGATGAGAAATTCAATCAAGGCAGAGGATGTTGGAAAGTACATGGGGAACCTCCTTTTCTAATGTGTAAGATTTTTATATATAATTTTTCTACACATACATTGTACATCTAAAAGAAAGCCCTGTCAAGAGAAATGTGTAAAATTTTTATATATAAAAAAACTCCTAGGAAAAACTAGAAGTTTAGAGGATTGTTTGTGAGAATATTATCTGAATTTTATCGAAGATTTCTCATACTTAATTTCCTCATCTAAGAGTTTTAATAGGGGAGTCACGTACTCAGGATTTTGAAACTTAGGACCAAAAATGACCTTCTCAATTTGAATTGGGTTTTCCCGTTCTACATAAAGTTTGCCTATCCCAGAGGTTTTATCAATTTTGATTTTATCATTACTTGGGTCTAGATTAGCATAGCGTAAGATACGAAGTTCGTTTTCATATTTATAATCTACAGATTTAAATAAGTAACGAATTTCTTCGATACATTCAGAGATGGCATTTTTATAAAAGGGATCATTTTCATCCAAATTTTCATCCAACTTTTGTTTTAAATGATTTATAGATTCATCTAATTTTTTTATTTCATCATCATCAAAGAGTTCGGATTTCTCTAGTTCAAAATCTTTACCCGTATTAATATAGGCTATTCTATATAGATAATCAATGCTTCCTTTAGAAACATTGTCTTTTTGCTCAGATTTTAGTTGGGTTCCATCCCTATTAATAGAATTGGTTGAATCATTATTCTCTAATTTATTCAGAGGACTTTTGAAATCACTACTTGATTCAGATATTGCAACTTCACTCTTATTTTCAGATTCTAGTAGTAGTGTTTCTTTACGCCATGACACATCATTGAAAGAAGTGAATCTTGAAAAATCATCTTCCTTAAGCACTAGACAAACACCTTGAGCATTATCTCCGTACTGGGACCACATGGCCAAATCATCCGTTTTGTTTGTAAAACTCATTAAAAACCAAGAGCTTGGTTCCAAGATGTCTCGCCTATCTAAGCCCAATATCTGTTCTATGACGATTCCTTCTTCAGGATCATTCATATAATTAGCATTATACAATCGAGTTTTCCCAGATACCGAAAAAGTACTTTTCTTCTTTTCATTCTCCTCTTGATTTAACATATCTTGATCTAACGTATCTTGATCTAACATAATTTGGAGAATACTTCCTTTAGTGTAATGACCAAATTGAAGCTTCTTATTATCTTCTTTCAAACCAAGTTTAAATTTGATTTCTTGAACGATCCTATAGATATCTATTAGTTGATTGAGTTTGTTTTTATCTTTGTCATCTTTATAGTATTCAATCCAACCGTTTAAAATATCATATTTTGTATTTAAAACTAGTTTACGGCCTGAAGCAAGTTTAAGGTTTAAAGCACGAATTAGTAATTCTCTGTCCGTGTTAATATTAGAATTTAAACACAGCTTATCTAAAACTTTTGTGAGACTAGTAGTTGGAATCTTATCTGTATCTAATTTTATATCATGGTTGTTTTGTAGTATTTCCACTAGAATATTAAGAATTTCAACGCTAGAGAAATTTTTTAGGATATCTAATATTATATTAACTGTATTCTCTATTTGCTCGATATCATCTTTCAGCTTTGAAAGATTGAAAAGGGCATTGGCATAATCTAAAGAAATGTCCTCAGAATGTTTGAAAAGCTCAAAGATTTCTTTGACAGAATTAACAGTGTTTATTCGCTCCTCAACATTTTCTTGTATAGCTGATAAATTGACTAGAACGATACTATAAAGTGATGCAATGTCTTCAGACTGTTTGAAGCGGTCAAAAATTTCTTTGACAGAATTAACAGTGTTCCAACGCTCCTCAATATTCACTTGTTCAACCGACAAATAGCCCAGAGCAAAAGCATAACGTAAAGCAATGGTTTCAGATTGATTGAAGCGGTCAAAAATTTCTTTGACAGAATTAGCAGTGTTCCAACGCTCCTTAACACTTTTTTGTTTGCGTGACATATAGACTAAAGCCTTAGCATATTGTAAAGCAATGGTTTCAGATTGATTGAAACGGTCAAAAATTTCTTTGACAGAATTAGCAGTGTTCCAACATTCCTTAACACTTTTTTGTTTGCGTGACATATAGACTAAAGCCTTAGCATATTGTAAAGCAATGGTTTCAGATTGATTGAAGCGGTCAAAAATTTCTTTGACAGAATTAGCAGTGTTCCAACGCTCCTCAACATTTTCTTGTATAGCTGATAAATTGACTAGAACGATACTATAAAGTGATGCAATGTCTTCAGACTGTTTGAAGCGGTCAAAAATTTCTTTGACAGAATTAACAGTGTTCCAACGCTCCTCAATATTCACTTGTTCAACCGACAAATAGCCCAGAGCAAAAGCATAACGTAAAGCAATGGTTTCAGATTGATTGAAGCGGTCAAAAATTTCTTTGACAGAATTAGCAGTGTTCCAACGCTCCTCAACATTTTCTTGTTTTTCTGACAAATTGACTAAAGCCATAGCATAACGTAAGGCAATACTTTCCGAGTGCTTAAAGGTCTCAAAAATTTGTTCGATTTCATTGGTAGTGTTCAGTAAATCCTCAACATTTTCTTGTATAGCTGACAAATTGACTAAAACCATAGCATATTGTAAAGCAATGGTTTCAGAATGATTGAAGCGGTCAACAATTTGTTTGACAGAATTAACAGTGTTCCAACGCTCCTCAACATTTTCTTGTTTTGCTGATAAATTGACTAAAGCCATAGCATAATGTAAAGCAATGGTTTCAGAATGATTGAAGCAATCAACAATTTGTTTGACAGAATTAGCAGTGTTCCAACGCTCCTCAACATTTTTTTGTTCAACTGACAAATTGACTAAAATCCTAGCATATCGTAACGCTATCTCTTCAGATTCTGGAAATTGCTCATAAATTATTTTTGCTTTTTCAGCTAGAGATTCACAGGTATCCTTATTTGTCTCTTTAGCCGATAAGTCAAGGAGCTTACCTAACTCTGCTATACTTTGTTTTAAATTGTATTTCTGTTCATCCATACTATGCCCTCACTTTGAAATAGTAATTATTGCTAGTTAAAACTAATCTGCCCTTTCGTTTCATAATTAGTTTTTACATATTTTATTATATCAAAAACCACATCCTTCTCCTAGTATATGTATGATGATTTTTAGATATATACTCATACAAAAAAACCAGACTCAGTCTGGCTTGAAAAGCGTATTTATTTGTGGCAAATCCCAAAAACTTTTTTAGAGGATTTTATCGGCTCTGTCCACTGTAAAGAGGGCCACAGTCATCAGGATATCGACAAGTAAGAGGGCAGCTACAGCTGGTACCCAAGAGTGGAAAAGGTCAAAACTATAGCCAAAGAGAGTCGGCCCAAAGGCTGCTAGGATATAGCCTCCTGTTTGAGATAGACCGGACAATTGGGCTGTCTTTTCAGGAGCGCTTGTCTTGAGTGAAAAATTGACCATGAGATAAGGGAAGAGGGCGCTGGTTGCGGTTCCGATGAGGAGATGGCTGGCAAGCCAGTAAAAGAAATTACCGATAGGGAAAAAGAGCATGGAAATGCCGACCACACCAGCCAGTGAAACCAGAGTGAGCATAAGCTGACGATTGCGAGTAGACAAGCTGGTTGTCAGGCTTGGGATGGTCATTGAAAAAGGAATGCTAATCAGAGAGAAGATAGAAGTCAGCAAGCCAGCTTCGTGACTGGATAGGCCTGCATGGATAGCCATGGTAGGTAGCCAGGTCATAGCAGTGTAAAAGAGCAAGGATTGAAAACCTGCAAAGACAATCACTGCCCAGACCTGTTTATTACGCATAACCTTTGTTTGACTTTTTTGTTTGGTTTGTGGAGCCAGTCTGTGATTATAGCGGTGATTTGGGAGCCAGACCAAAAAAGTTGCTAGACAGAGCAGGGTGAGGAGGATGATAAGTCCTTTCCAAGAACTGGCTTGTGTAATAGGTACAGCCAGATAGGAAGCCAGAGCCGTTGCAATTCCCATAGAGGTTACATATAAGGTGGTCAGAAAACCAATCTTCTTTGGTTGATTGGCTTGGATGAGACTAGGAAGCAGAACATTAATGACTGCGATACTTGCCCCAACCATCAAGGTTCCTAGATAGAGCAGGGGTAGATTGATTAGTCGAATCAGAGAACCGATAGTCAAGAAGAAGAGGCTGTAGGTAAAGAGATGTTCTAAGCCAATTTTCTGAGCCAGTCGGGTAGAAAAGAGCGAGAAGAGAGTAAACATGAGGAGAGGAAGGCTGGTCAGGACACCAAGTGAACTAACTTCTACGCCCAGCCCTTGCGAAATATCTCCCAAAATAATGGGTAAAACAGTAAAAGGAGTCCGCAAGGAAACACCAATTAGGATAATACCTGGAACAAAAAAAAGTGATTGCTTTTTCATATAATACCTCTTCTAACTGATTTTAATAACAGCTTATTTTAAGGCTTTTTCACTATAATGTCAAGTAAGGTTTCTGGCTTTCAAGATAAAAATGGGAAAGTCTTGAAAATTATGATAAAATAGTGGAAGGAAAAATTCAGGAGAGTAGTAGTGACTCAAAATATTGAAAGTCTTCTCGTATCCATTGTAATCAGTGCATACAATGAAGAAAAATATCTGCCTGGTCTAATTGAAGACTTAAAAAATCAAACCTATCCTAAAGAAAATATTGAAATTCTATTTATAAATGCTATGTCTACAGATGGGACAACAGCTATCATTCAGCAATTTATAAAAGAAGACACAGAGTTTAACTCAATCAGATTGTATAACAATCCTAAGAAAAATCAAGCTAGTGGTTTTAATCTGGGTGTTAAACACTCTGTAGGGGACCTTATTTTAAAAATTGATGCTCATTCAAAAGTTACTGAAAGTTTTGTAATAAACAATGTGGCTGTTATTCAACAAGGTGAATCTGTCTGTGGGGGACCTAGACCGACGATTGTTGAAGGAAAGGGAAAATGGGCAGAGACCTTGCATCTTGTTGAGGAAAATATGTTTGGCAGCAGCATTGCCAATTATCGAAATAGTTCCGAGGATAGATATGTTTCTTCTATTTTCCACGGGATGTATAAACGAGAGGTTTTCCAGAAGGTTGGTTTAGTAAATGAGCAACTTGGTCGAACGGAAGATAATGATATTCATTATAGAATTCGAGAACATGGTTATAAAATCCGCTATAGCCCAAGTATTCTATCTTATCAGTATATTCGACCAACATTCAAGAAAATGCTGCATCAAAAGTATTCAAATGGTTTGTGGATTGGCTTGACAAGTCATGTTCAGCCTAAGTGTTTATCATTATTTCACTATGTTCCTTGTTTATTTGTTTTGAGTCTTGTGTTTAGTCTAGCATTGTTACCGATCACATTCGTATTCATAACTTTACTATTAGGTGCCTATTTTCTACTTTTATTATTACTCACTTTGCTAACTTTATTAAAACATAAAAATGGATTTCTAATTGTGATGCCCTTTCTTTTATTTTTCATTCACTTTGCTTATGGCCTTGGGACGATTGTAGGTTTAATTAGAGGATTTAAATGGAAGAAAGAGTACAAGGGAACAGTAATTTATTTGGAAAAATAAGCCAAATAAATTAAAATGTGCTACAATAACAATATAGTAAAACTCTTTTAAGGAGGAGTAAATTTCTATGAATAAAAAACTCACAGATTATGTCATTGATCTGGTGGAAATTTTAAATAAACAACAAAAACAGGTCTTCTGGGGCATATTTGATATTTTCAGTATGGTGGTTTCCATCATTGTATCCTATATTTTATTCTACGGATTGATTAATCCAGCACCTGTTGACTACATTATCTATACGAGTTTGGCCTTCCTGCTCTATCAATTGATGATTGGATTTTGGGGGTTGAACGCTAGTATCAGCCGTTACAGCAAGATTACGGACTTTATGAAAATCTTTTTTGGGGTGACTGCGAGCAGTGTTTTGTCTTATGGAATCTGCTATGCCTTCTTGCCACTCTTTTCAATCCGTTTCATTATTCTTTTTATATTGTTGAGTACCTTCTTGATTTTATTGCCACGGATTACTTGGCAGTTAATCTACTCTAAACGCAAAAAAGGCAGTGGTGATGGTGAACATCGTCGTACCTTCTTGATTGGTGCTGGCGATGGTGGAGCCCTCTTTATGAACAGCTACCAACACCCAACCAGTGATTTGGAACTTGTCGGTATTTTGGATAATGATGAAAAGAAAAAAGGTCAAAAACTCGGTGGTATCCCTGTTTTGGGCTCTTATGATAATCTGCCTGAATTAGCCAAACGCCATCAAATAGAGCGTGTTATTGTTGCGATTCCGTCGCTTGATCCGTCAGAGTATGAACGTATCCTGCAAATGTGTAATAAACTGGGTGTCAAATGTTACAAGATGCCTAAGGTTGAAACAGTTGTTCAGGGACTTCACCAAGCGGGTGGAGGCTTCCAGAAGATTGATATCACAGACCTTTTGGGCCGTCAGGAAATTCGTCTTGACGAATCGCGTCTAGGAGCAGAACTTACTGGAAAAACAATCTTGGTTACAGGTGCTGGTGGTTCAATCGGTTCGGAAATTTGTCGCCAAGTTAGTCGCTTCAATCCTGAACGTATTGTCTTGCTCGGTCATGGGGAAAATTCAATCTACCTTGTTTATCATGAATTAATTCGTAAGTTCCAAGGGATTGATTATGTACCAGTGATCGCAGATATTCAGGACTATGACCGTCTGTTGCAAGTCTTCGAGCAGTACAAGCCTGCTATTGTTTATCATGCGGCTGCCCACAAGCACGTTCCTATGATGGAACGTAATCCAAAAGAAGCCTTCAAAAACAATATCCGTGGAACCTACAATGTAGCTAGGGCTGTTGATGAAGCCAAGGTGCCTAAGATGGTTATGATTTCGACGGATAAGGCGGTCAATCCACCTAATGTTATGGGAGCAACTAAGCGCGTGGCTGAGTTGATTGTCACTGGCTTTAACCAACGTAGCCAATCGACCTACTGTGCGGTTCGTTTTGGGAATGTTCTTGGTAGTCGTGGTAGTGTCATTCCCGTCTTTGAACGTCAGATTGCTGAAGGTGGGCCTGTAACGGTGACAGACTTCCGCATGACCCGTTACTTTATGACCATTCCAGAAGCTAGTCGTCTGGTCATCCATGCTGGTGCTTATGCTAAAGATGGAGAAGTCTTTATCCTTGATATGGGCAAACCAGTCAAGATTTATGACTTGGCCAAGAAAATGGTTCTTTTAAGTGGACACACCGAAAGTGAAATTCCAATCGTTGAAGTTGGAATCCGTCCAGGTGAAAAACTCTACGAAGAACTTTTGGTATCAACCGAACTTGTTGATAATCAGGTTATGGATAAGATTTTCGTTGGTAAGGTTAATGTCATGCCTCTAGAAGCTATCGACCAAAAAATTGAAGAGTTCCGCACTCTCAGTGGAGATGAGTTGAAGCAAGCCATTATCGCCTTTGCTAATCAAACTACTCACGTTGAGTAAAAAAATCTTTAAAATCAGAAAAACGCATATTATCAGGTCTGAATGAACCTTGGTAATATGCGTTTTGTTATGTAGAGATTGCCCCATTTTCTTCTGAAATGGAGTTTTTGCCCAGTATCCGTTATATTATTGAAAATACTCCAAAACTTCTAAGGGTTTGTGGGCGATATAATCAGGCTGATAGTTGAGCAAATCTGCTTGCTCTCTAAATCCCCAAGTGACGGCCAATTTCTGAATGCCTGTTTCTTGAGCCCCTAGCATATCAAACTTGGTATCACCGATGATGATAGCCTGTTCAGGGGCTAGTTGATGTGCCTGCAAGGCTTGGCGAATGACATCTGCTTTATGGGGTGCTTCAGGGCTAGAACCATAAATGCCCTCAAAGAAATGATGGATTCCCAAATTTTTAGTCATATCCTGAGCGGTTGGAGTATTCTTTGTAGTGGTGATGTAGAGAGGATAATTGCTTGATAATTCCTCAAGCAATTCTACAATCTGAGGGAAGAGCTGAGCTTCATGGATGCCTTTTTCCTTATAGTAAGAACGGTATATCTGCACAGCCTCAGAGATTTGTTCTTTGGGAAGGCAGGTCGCAAAACTACTTTCAAGGGGTGGTCCCATAAAACCACGAATCGTTTTGGCATCAGGGCTAGGCACCCCTAGCTCCTTGAAGGTATGGGTAAAGGCATTGTGAATCCCGCTAGAACTATCAACGAGGGTTCCATCCAGATCAAAAAAGATAGCTGAGATAGAGGTCATAGTTTCTCCTATTTGATAAGCTTATTCTCCGAAAATTTCTTTTTGGAGGCGACGACCAGTTGGGGTGGCAGCGAGTCCACCTTCAGCTGTTTCACGAAAGGCAGTTGGCATGCTTGCTCCTACTTGGTACATGGCATCGATAACCTCATCCACAGGGATTTTAGATTCGATGCCTGCCAAGGCCATGTCTGCTGCGATAAAGGCAAAGCTAGCTCCCATGGCATTGCGTTTGACACAGGGAACTTCGACCAAGCCGGCAACAGGGTCACAGATGAGGCCCAGCATATTTTTAATGACAAAGGCAATGGCTTGACTGGCCTGATAAGGCGTCCCACCAGCAGCTAGCGTCAAGGCAGCGGCACTCATAGCAGAGGCAGAGCCGACTTCGGCCTGACAGCCACCTTCAGCACCCGAGATAGAGGCGTTATTTGCGATGACTAGTCCAAAGGCACCAGCAGCAAAGAGGAAATCCAGCTGTTGCTCGTGGCTGAGGTCTAATTTTTCAATAGCAGCAGTTAGAACGGAAGGCAGACAGCCAGCACTTCCTGCGGTCGGAGTGGCACAAACCAAGCCCATTTTAGCATTGTGTTCATTGACTGCAATGGCATTTCGGGCAGCAGAGAGTATCGTGTAATCTGATAGAGTTTTTCCGTTTTTGATGTAGTGATCCAATTTGGCAGCATCTCCACCTGTCAGGCCACTACGAGATTTATTTTCATTGAGGCCGAGTTGGACAGAGGCTTTCATGACTTCCAGATTGCGTTCCATGAGAAGGAGAATTTCTTCACGTTCACGACCGGTCAATTCAAACTCTGTTGTAATCATGAGTTCTGCGACATTTCCCTGAAAGTCCAGTTCTGCTTGCTCGACCAATTCTTTGATAGAATAAAACATGCTTCCTCCTATTTAAAGAAATTGACATTGTGGAGATGAGGGATTTTTCGAATTTCTTCGATGGCCTCATCACAGTTGCGACTGTCGACTTCGATAATCATAATGGCTTTTTCACCAGCTTTTTCACGAGTAACGTTCATCTGGGCGATATTGATACCATAGCGTGAAAGTGACTCTGTTACGAGGGCAATCATACCTGGAATATCTTGATGAACGATAATGATAGTCGGTGTATTCATATTGAGAGAGACGGCAAAGCCATTGAGTTCGGTGACCTGAATATTCCCTCCACCGATAGAAATACCAGTCACGCTGATAGTCTTGTGGGCATTTTTGACGGTAATTTTAGTGGTGTTTGGGTGAGGAGCATTGCTGTCTTTCTGAATAGTCCAGACAATCTTGATGCCACGCTTGTGGGCAATTTCCAGACTGTTTGGAATTTCAGGATCATCTGTATCCATGCCTAAAATACCAGCAACAAGGGCTAGGTCTGTCCCGTGGCCACGATAAGTCTTGGCAAATGAGTTAAATAGTTGGAATTCGACTTCTGTCGGAGTATCATCAAAAATGGAAGAGACAATCTTCCCAATACGAACAGCACCAGCGGTATGGCTACTAGATGGGCCAATCATAACTGGTCCGATGATATCAAAGACAGATTGAAAACGAAGTGATTTCATCAGTTTCCCCTTATAAAAATTCTTATCTCTATTATATCAAAGAATGAAGGTCTTGGCTTTAATTGTGGATGAAAACCTTTTTACACTACAAATAGCATAAAAATAGTATCTTTTATGACAAAAAATAGCTTATTTAGGGAAATAAAAAATAATTTTGTAATATTTCTACATAAAAGTGTCAAGAAACAGTAATATTTAAAGGGTATGATAGTACTATAGAAAGAAGGAGAATTTTCGAATATGAAATCAACAACTAAAAAGATTAAAACAACTCTTGCAGGAGTAGCTGCCTTGTTTGCAGTATTTGCTCCATCATTTGTAGCTGCTCAAGAATCATCAACTTACACTGTTAAAGAAGGTGATACACTTTCAGAAATCGCTGAAACTCACAACACAACAGTTGAGAAATTGGCAGAAAACAACCACATTGACAACATCCATATGATTTATGTTGGTCAAGAGTTGGTTATCGACGGTCCAGCAGCGCCAGTAGCACCAGCTTCAACGACTTATGCAGCACCAGCTGCTCAAGATGAAACTGTTTCAGTTCCAGCAGCAGAAACTACAGAAG
The DNA here is from genome assembly GCF_047462815.1 of Streptococcus mitis. Taxonomy (GTDB): domain Bacteria; phylum Bacillota; class Bacilli; order Lactobacillales; family Streptococcaceae; genus Streptococcus; species Streptococcus mitis_DO. The sequence goes on along the minus strand of NZ_JASHFB010000004.1, from coordinate 111,919 downwards.
TAGAGGAGGAAACTCCAGTAGCAGAAGAAACGGTTGCTTCAACTGTAAGCGGATCTGAAGCAGAAGCTAAAGAATGGATCGCTCAAAAAGAATCAGGCGGTAGCTACACAGCTACAAACGGACGTTATATCGGACGTTACCAATTGACAGATTCATACTTGAACGGTGACTACTCAGCTGAAAACCAAGAACGTGTAGCAGATGCCTATGTTGCAGGACGTTACGGTTCATGGACAGCCGCTAAAAACTTCTGGCTTAATAACGGCTGGTATTAAGAAATAACGAACAGAATAATATGAAAAGGTCGAGGAAATCCCTCGACTTTTTATATTTCTTTCGGTTGATAATAGGTCTCTACTTCTTTTTTGAGATGAGACAGCATAGAAGTTTCCTCGGTCAGCTCTAGAAGTGAGAAACCTTTTTGGATAAGTCTAGCCTCATCCCTACAAATCCCGATACGGACATAGCAGATAGCAAGCCTATCGTAGCTTTTCTTGTTCTTAGCGTCCTCTAGTAAAGTATAGCAGATTTGTTGACACATGTTTTTGTCTTGATGGTATAAGTAAATGGTGGACAGATTGAGTAGGATTGCCATTCGTAAGTCATATAAATGTTGGTAGTTTTTATAGACTTCCAAGCGTTGCAAGATTTTTCCAGTGATGAGATGGAGGTGTTCAATAGGAAAGCTGAAAAGGATGGTATTGAGGATTTTTAGGTCATTTTCATACCATGTATCTTGTTTTTCAATTTTTTCCCAAAGTTTTTTGACAATCTGTTTCACTTGGTCTGACAGTTGCTCTGTACCATGTTGACGGATATGAATGACAACTTCAAGCATATCCCTGATTTCTTCTATAGGTAGGTCGTGGCGGGTTTTGAGATAGTCTTGGCATTTTTGAAATAGTTTTTCGAGTTCACTAGTCCCTAGGGTTGAGCTCATATTGAGATAGGTTTGCATGATTTCTGTTCGTTGGCTCGGTTGATAGAGGTGGCAGATATAGTCAAACTCTTCAAAACTCATATTGATTTGCCGGAGAAGAAACTCCATATTTTCATATTTGGGAGTTACTTTACCACTTTCAATTTTTGATAAGCTGGTTCTTGAGAGAACCTCCCCACAGACCTCTTCTTGGGTCAATCCTTTTGACTCACGTATTTCTTTATAGACTTTTCCGAAATCATAACGCATGGGCTTTCTCCTTTTTGTGAAAAAAGTTAACAAATAATAAAATCCTATTAAAAATATTGTATCATAGTAATATAAAAAGTAAAAAAGAAAGCTAAAATAATGTGTGAAAAAAGTTAACTAATTTTAAAATAGAGTAAAGAAGAGGTATACTATATTATATCAGGACAAGTTATTTAATTCTAAAAGATATTAATGGAGGAATAAAAAATGGAAGTTATAAATGTAAGTAAGCATTATGGTCATTCAATCATTCTCAAAGATATAAATTTTGCACTTAACAAGGGTGAAATTGTTGGTCTAGTAGGGAGAAATGGAGTTGGTAAGAGTACGTTGATGAAAATTCTTGTTCAGAATAATCAACCGACTTCAGGGAATATTATAAGTAGTGATAATGTTGGGTATTTAATCGAAGAACCAAAATTATTTTTATCTAAAACAGGTTTTGAGAATTTAAAATATTTGTCAAATTTATATGGTGTTGACTACAATCAAGAAAGATTTGGAAGTTTGATCCAAGAGTTAGATTTGAGTCAGTCTATTAATAAAAAAGTAAAGACCTATTCTTTGGGTACAAAACAAAAATTAGCTTTGCTTCTAACTCTTGTTACGGAACCTGATATATTGATTTTAGATGAACCGACTAATGGTTTAGATATTGAATCATCACAAATAGTTTTAGCGGTTCTAAACAATTTAGCTTTACATGAAAATGTGGGAATTTTAATATCGAGTCATAAATTAGAAGATATTGAAGAAATTTGTGAAAGGGTTCTTTTCTTGGAGAACGGGCTGTTGACATTTCAAAAAGTAGGAAAAGATAGTCATAATTGCTTGTTTGAGATAGCTTTTTCATCAGCTACAGATAGAGACATTTTCATTACCAAACAAGAATTTGGGGATATTGTTCAGGAAGAGGGACTGAGAATTACTATGTCTGGGAATATTCAAAGTAGTGAGCTTTTTAAATTTTTTAACGAAAACTCTATTAAAGTAGTTGATTTTGAAACTAAAAAAGAGACGCTTAAAGATATTTATCTAAATCGTTCAAAATAAAGGAAGGTTATAATCATGAAATTAAATAAATTGAATTTTCTTAAGGAAAATATAAGAGATTTATATTCATCAGGCGTAATATATCTCGGTTTGATTATCTCGTTTATACCGCCGATATTGGTTACATTCTTTATTCTAAAGACTCAAGGGACATCGCTTGGTATTAAGCATATTTCAAACTTTTATGCTATGCTCGGTATGTTAATGGCTGTTATACATGCTAATCGAGTCATTAGTAGAGATTTTTCCCACAATACGATAAGTTTGTTTTATAATCAACAGAAGAATCGGATGATTTACGTCTTGTCTAATTTTCTATATGCCATCTCAGTTTCCATTATTTATGCTTTGAATGGCATTGTGCTACTAGTCATCGTAAGTAAATTGGGTGTTCCAGGTGATTTAGGATTAGATTTTATAGTAGCCATTGTAGTCAATACAATTTTGTTAGTCCTATTTTATTTTCTATTATCTTACATTTTCTATTTATACAAATTGAAAAGTGGCTTGGTATTTGGTATTTTAGTAGCTTTACTACTCTTTATCCCTAATATATTAAATACGATTATGATGAATACTAGTAATGATTTGTTTATCAAAGCAATTGAACTTCTTCCTTTTTATTCCTTACCTGTATTTGTGGCTTCAAATACGATGTCTATTAGTCAGTATCTTGTGGTAATCACTACAATCATTTTATTGTATTTTTTCACTCTCAAGAAAAGCAAGGAGTATTCATTTTAGTTTCATTTAGTATTATTTACCGTCTCAAAATCTAGCAAAAAATAAAAAGATGTTGCGCTGACTAAAGAAAATTAGAATGTATAACAGAGGTAAACAGATAATTGTAGGGGAATTAAGCCTTCTATTGATGAGCATGAATTTTCTTATAACATTATCCAACAAACTGACCTATGAAACTTCAAAAATTCAAAAACCACACGGTATTCCTTTCAACTTGATTGTATTCAAGACTGAAACTACTTGAAAATATTTAATATTTTTCTTTAATTACTTGACAGGTTATATATGTTGATTTATAATATAGGTAAAATAGGGATTGTGTAAGCGTTAACAAATACAATACCCTTAACTTTGTATTCAGCAAAGAATTATGATGCAGCTAGAAAAGAAAGAATTCTAGCTTGATACAATGTCACCAGTTTTATTTAAAGTTGTTATGGAACTATTTTCAAAATAGATAGGCCTCTGTTTTAGGCGGAAAAGTTAATCAGGAGGTTAAGTGATGAACTACAATGTAAAATATCTCTTATCAGGAATATTTATTATAGTCTTTATAGGTTTTCTAGTCTGGATGCGTTATTTTAATCAGAGGAAGGAAGAAGAGCATTCGGATATGTCTTTTGAAGCGAGATTAGACAGTGAGGTTAAGACATTATATAAACAACTAGGATTGGGTGAGGAGCCTCACTATTTCTTAGCTTATCGTTACCTACATCCCTGGTTTAATTTGGCGATTTTACCACCAACAGTTGAAATTTTCTTAACTAAAATAGCGCTGGTGATGGTGACTCCAGATGAACTACTGATAAGAAATCTTGGGAATGGGATGACTTTCACAAGTGAGCACCATCGTGATTTGCGACAAGGACTTATCCGCATTCCAAAATCAGAGATGAAAGAATTTGAGATTCGCAACTGGAAAAGAGTTTTTATATTTGGCGATTTTTTGACAATTAAAACAAGCCAACATAGCTATTATTTGCAGGTTAGAGATGATGGACTTCAAAAAGGAAGTCTTTCTACCAAACACTTCTCCGACTTGAAACGACAAGATTTTCTCGGATTATTGACAGATAAACGGACATTTTGATAGACGATTGCTCAAAAAACTAACCTCTAAACATTCAAAAACCACACAGTGTTTTCAGCCTTGAACACAATTAAGCTGAGAGAATCACTGTGTGGCTTTATTGGAAAGTTAGTTTTTCCCAGTTTCGTCTCTTCACGGGAGGTATCTCTATGAAAAAAATCAGTCATCTTTGTATGCTCCTGCTCTTGCTGTGTACTACGTTTTTTGTCTTGAATGTAAATGTTACACGAGAAATAGTGCGGATTCAGGAGATGGGTAAGACAACTTATTCATTTGACTTGTACTTGAAAGATGTCACTAAACCGACAGAAACGATTCTCCAATTTTTTGAAGAGGTTGCAAGCCAAGACAAGGTCTCTATTATCAAAGTAGATAATGGCGATGAGGTCGTCAAGGCTGGTGTTTTTGATAAGGAAACCTTCCCCTATCAGGAGTTCGGTCTGACTTCTCTTGATTTTTCAAAGAATGAGAAGGGAGTCTACAGCAACCAGGATCTTCCCAATAATCTAGGAACCATTCCCACCTTTTTAAAGGTGAAACTCATTCGACTCCAGACCTTCCAATCCTATATTGAGGATAAATCCCATACTGTAAATGGACGCTACATGATTACCTCCAGCAAAGAGATAGATCGCGATACCATTCTACAAAAGTGGAGCGATTTTTTCAAGATAGACCAGGCTACCTTGCTAGAGCCGACCTACAAAAGTGCAGTGGAAGTCATAAATCGAGATTTGCTTTTATCTGCCATTGTTTTTGTCTTGGCTATTTTGCTTCTTGTGTTAGTGACAGTGTATCAACCGATGATGGAGATGAAACGAGTGGGGGTTCAAAAGTTACTTGGTTTCCAAAGCAGGGCGATTTTAGCTGGTTTTGTAAAGACTAATTTTTATCTTCTCTTGGGTGGAAGTCTTATCATTGACTTGGGACTATTTTTAGTGCTGGACTACAGACCAAAACTTCTGTTCCCAAGTTTACTCTTATCCCAATTTCTGCTTTTACAGTTGTATTTGTTCATCAGTTGGCTGACCTACCTGATGATTCAGAAAATGACAGTCAGCTCCATGTTGAAAGGTTTTTCATCTGTCAAACTTGGTCTTATCTTCAATTATGTGATGAAAATAGGGACAACTATTTTACTGACGGCCTTACTGATTGGGGTGGGCAGAAGTTTAGAACAAGAAAACAAAGAACTTGCTTATCAGCAACAGTGGGTAAGCCAAGGAAATTACCTGACCTTAGAAACCTTCAAACTCAATGATAACCTGTGGCAAGAAGAGCTAGCAGGTTCAGGGAAATCTACAGATTATTTCTACCAATTTTATCAAGACTTGCTAGCAAAAACACAAGTAAACTATGTGCGAAGTACGAGTCTTCCTATCAAACCAGTCATCAAAGCTGAACAAGTGCAGAACTACCAACTGCCTGATAAGGTAGATGTTTACTATGCTAATAGCAATTTTCTAAAGAGCAAGGGATTCAAGTTACCAGATACCGGCACTAAAAAGGTGATTTTGTTGCCAATCAGTGACAAAGGACAAGAAGGCAAGAATCAGTTCTTGGGAAAATCCATCGCCTATCTTTCTCTGAGGTATGAAGATCAGCAAAAGCAAAGGATAGAAGATATGGATGTAGAAATTGCCTACTATGAAGGAGATTGGTCTTTCTTCCCTTATAATAATGAGCGAAAGGAAAATCTCCACAATCCAATCATTAGTCTGGTAAATGATCAAGACATGATGTGGGAAGAAAAGACTCACTTGTCAACGACAGGTTTAAACAACCCGATGAAAATTGAAAATACAGAACAAAATCAAAAAGTGATTACAGAGTTAGTCGATAACTTATCTGATGGTAGCTATTTAAAATTTTCATCGATTCAAGCAATTCAAGAGGGTATGGTTGATACCTATCGGGATTCTGTTCGTAATTTTAACGTTCTTTTTGCCTTATTTGCTCTTCTCAGTATGATTGTCTCCTACTTTTTACTCGTTACCACTTTCTTGTTGAAGCGCAGGGATATCATTACCAAGAAGTTTATGGGGTGGAAACTGGTCGATCGCTACCGCCCTCTCCTCGTTCTGCTCTTGCTGGGCTATAGTTTGCCTCTTCTAGTATTGATTTTCTTTGCCCATGCGCTCCTGCCACTTCTACTGTTTGCAGGTTTTACATGTTTGGATATACTATTTGTGCTAGCCTTGGCTTCTAAGATGGAGAAAAAAAGTCTAGTAGAGTTATTGAAAGGGGGCATCTTATGATTGAGTTGGAAAATATTACCAAAACCATTGGAGGAAAAGTGATTTTGGATCACTTGTCTCTCAGGATTGATCAGGGGGATTTGGTAGCCATTGTTGGAAAAAGTGGTAGTGGTAAGTCGACCTTGTTAAATTTATTAGGTTTGATAGATGGTGATTATAGCGGACGGTATGAGATTTTTGGTCAGACAAATCTAGCGGTCAATTCTGCTAAGTCGCAAACAATAATCCGTGAACATATCTCTTATCTGTTTCAAAATTTTGCCCTGATTGATGATGAAACGGTCGAGTACAATCTCATGCTGGCGCTGAAATATGTAAAATTGTCTAAGAAAGACAAGCTCAAAAAGGTGGAAGAGATTTTAGAGAGAGTAGGTTTGTCAGCTACTTTGCATCAAAAGGTCTCCGAGTTGTCTGGTGGCGAACAACAACGAATTGCAGTTGCTAGAGCCATCTTAAAACCCAGCCAGCTGATTTTAGCCGATGAACCAACAGGTTCTCTGGATCCTGAAAATAGAGATTTGGTCTTGAAGTTTCTCTTAGAGATGAATCGCGAGGGGAAAACAGTTATTATTGTGACCCACGATGCTTATGTAGCCCAACAATGTCATCGTATCATTGAATTGGGCGAGGGGGAATGAGTCCGTTCAGCTCATTTTAACTGACTGAATACTCATGCTTTCCAGAGAGAAATAGCATAAATACGCCTAGGAATGACATTTTTATGTAGTATTTCTAGGTTTTTTTGTTTCAAATTGAAAAATTTTTCAATTTAGGCTTGACAAACGATGAGGATAGGAGTATTATTTATACAACCAAAAAGAATAAACATAAAGGAGGCTTTGTTATGAATAAGATGAAGAAGGTGTTGATGACGATGTTTGGTTTAGTGATGCTCCCCCTACTATTTGCTTGTAGTAACAATCAATCGGCTGGAATTGAAGCCATCAAGTCCAAAGGAAAATTGGTTGTAGCCCTCAATCCAGATTTTGCTCCATTTGAATACCAAAAAGTGGTTGATGGGAAAAATCAGATTGTGGGTTCAGATATCGAATTAGCCAAGGCTATCGCAACAGAACTAGGTGTCGAATTGGAACTATCTCCCATGAGTTTTGACAATGTACTGGCTAGTGTTCAATCAGGAAAAGCCGATCTTGCCATATCAGGTGTTTCTAAGACAGATGAACGGAGTAAGGTGTTCGATTTTTCAACTCCCTACTATACTTCAAAAAATAAGCTCATTGTCAAAAAATCTGATTTAGCCACTTATCAGTCTGTCAACGACTTAGCGCAGAAAAAGGTCGGAGCGCAGAAAGGTTCTATTCAAGAGACGATGGCGAAAGATTTGCTACAAAATTCTTCCCTCGTATCTCTGCCTAAAAATGGGAATTTAATCACAGATTTAAAATCAGGGCAAGTGGATGCCGTTATCTTTGAAGAACCTGTTGCCAAGGGATTTGTGGAAAATAATCCTGATTTAGCAATCGCAGACCTCAATTTTGAAAAAGAGCAAGATGATTCCTACGCGGTCGCCATGAAAAAAGATAGCAAGGAATTGAAAGAGGCAGTCGATAAAACCATTCAAAAGTTGAAGGAGTCTGGGGAATTAGACAAACTCATTGAGGATGCCTTTAAAGCATCCATTGAAAAATAGAAAGAAGGAAAAGAATATGAGTAAAGAAAAAGTAATTTTGGCCTATTCTGGCGGTTTGGACACATCAGTTGCTATTACATGGTTAAAGAAAGATTATGATGTTGTTGCAGTTTGTATGGATGTGGGTGAAGGGAAAGACTTGGATTTCATCCATGATAAGGCTCTCAAGGTTGGGGCAGTCGAATCTTATGTCATTGATGTTAAGGACGAATTTGCTACAGATTATGTGCTAGTGGCTCTTCAGTCACATGCCTACTATGAACAAAAGTATCCCTTGGTATCTGCCTTGAGCCGCCCTCTTATTTCTAAAAAATTGGTTGAAATAGCGCATCAGACAGGAGCGACTACAATTGCTCATGGTTGTACAGGTAAGGGGAATGACCAAGTACGTTTTGAAGTATCGATTGCAGCCTTGGATCCCAATTTAAAAGTGATTGCGCCAGTTCGTGAATGGAAATGGTCTCGAGAGGAAGAAATTCATTATGCCAAGGAAAATGGGGTACCTGTTCCTGCTGACCTTGACAATCCCTACTCTGTCGACCAAAATCTTTGGGGACGTGCCAATGAGTGTGGTATTTTGGAAAATCCATGGAATCAGGCTCCAGAAGAAGCCTTTGGCATCACAACTTCTCCAGAGCAAGCTCCAGATACGCCAGAATACATTGATATTGAGTTTAGTGAAGGTGTTCCAGTTTCCCTCAATGGAGAAGGGCTAAAATTGGCAGATTTGATTCAAAAACTCAATGAAATAGCTGGAAAACATGGGGTCGGACGAATTGACCACGTGGAAAATCGCTTGGTGGGGATTAAATCAAGAGAAATCTATGAATGCCCAGGGGCAGTAACCTTGCTGACAGCTCATAAGGAAATTGAGGACTTGACGCTTGTGAGAGAAGTGGCTCATTTTAAACCAATCATAGAAAATGAATTATCAAATCTCATTTATAATGCTTTGTGGTTTAGTCCAGCTACACAAGCCTTGATTGCTTATATTAAAGAGACTCAAAAAGTTGTCAATGGGACTGCAAAAGTCAAACTCTATAAGGGAAGTGCTCAGGTCGTAGCTCGGAAATCACCAAATTCTCTTTACGATGAAAATTTGGCGACGTATACCAGTGCAGATACCTTTGACCAAGATGCAGCTGTTGGCTTTATTAAGTTGTGGGGACTTCCAACCAAGGTTCATTCTGAGGTTCAAAAAAGCGCCAAATAGGACGATTGGATAGAGAGGTGGATGTGATATGGCTAAGAATACAAAATTATGGGGTGGTCGCTTTGAAGGTACTGTCGAAGACTGGGTAGAGCGCTTTGGTGCGAGTATATCTTTTGACCAGAAATTAGCTAAATTTGATTTGATTGGTTCTTTAGCCCACGTTCAGATGTTGGGTCAGACGGGCATTTTGAGTTTGAAGGAGTCAGAAAAGATTCAAGCAGGCTTGAAAGAGCTTTCAAAAGAGCTAGAGGCAGGCCAACTTGACTTTGATATCGCAAACGAAGATATTCATATGAATATGGAAGTGTTGCTGACAGAAAAAATTGGCCCCCTTGCAGGGAAGTTACATACGGCTCGTTCTCGAAATGACCAAGTTGCGACAGATATGCACTTATATCTCAAGGAACAACTAGACCATGTCCTAGATAAACTGGCTCATCTCAAGGGTGTTTTATTAGACTTGGCGGAAAATCATGTGGAGACAATCATGCCGGGTTATACCCATCTGCAACATGCCCAGCCTATTAGTTTTGCCCACCACCTGATGGCTTACTACAATATGTTTCAGAGAGACAGTGAACGTTTTGAATTTAACCAGAAGCATACAGACCTATGCCCTCTAGGTGCGGCAGCTTTGGCAGGGACGACTTTTCCCATTGATCGCCAATTGTCTAGCGATTTGCTGGAGTTTAAGCAACCTTATACAAATTCTTTGGATGCTGTTAGTGACCGTGATTTTATCTTAGAATTTCTATCCAATGCCAGTATACTCATGATGCATATGAGTCGTTTTTGTGAAGAAATGATCAATTGGTGTAGCTTTGAGTACCAATTCATTACCTTGTCAGATACGTTTACAACAGGTTCCTCTATTATGCCCCAAAAGAAAAATCCAGATATGGCTGAGTTGATTCGAGGAAAGACTGGCAGAGTTTATGGGAATCTGTTTGGACTATTGACAGTCATGAAGTCCTTGCCTTTAGCTTATAATAAGGATCTGCAAGAGGATAAGGAAGGAATGTTTGATACGGTCGAAACGATTTTAAATTCCCTTGATGTATTGGCAGGTATGTTATTCAGCTTGCAGGTAAACAAGGAAAAAATGCAAGAGTCGACAGAGAAGGACTTTTCAAATGCGACTGAGTTAGCAGATTATTTGGCAGGGAAAGGTTTGCCATTTAGAGAAGCTCATGAGATTGTGGGAAGATTAGTGCTAGACTCTATCAAATCTGCTAAAAATATTCAAGATTGGACTTTGGAGGAATTACAAACCTATCATTCCCTCATTGCTGAGGATATCTATGTCTACTTGCAACCTAAAACTGCGGTTCAAAGACGAAATTCCTTGGGAGGTACAGGATTTGACCAAGTGAAATACCAAATTGCAGTTGCTAAGAAAGCGAATGAAGCTAAAAAATGCTAGATTGATAGGTTCAGAACAAGAGGTTGGCAGATTATCAGCCTCTTTCTTGTCTTCTCTAACCAAGCATGTTATAATGAATACTGCTCAAGCGACCTTCAATCGTGAAGCACACACGACCTTCAATCGTGAATAAACGAATAGATGGGAGACTTACCATGAGTGATAACTCTAAAACACGTGTTGTCGTGGGGATGAGTGGTGGTGTTGATTCGTCGGTGACGGCTCTTTTGCTCAAGGAGCAGGGCTACGATGTGATCGGTATCTTCATGAAGAACTGGGATGACACAGATGAAAACGGCGTCTGTACGGCGACCGAAGATTATAAGGATGTGGCTGCGGTGGCAGACCAGATTGGCATTCCTTACTACTCTGTCAACTTTGAAAAAGAGTACTGGGACCGCGTTTTTGAGTATTTCCTAGCGGAATACCGTGCAGGGCGCACGCCAAATCCAGACGTTATGTGTAACAAGGAAATCAAGTTCAAGGCCTTTTTGGATTATGCCATGACCTTGGGTGCAGACTATGTAGCGACTGGGCATTATGCCCGAGTGGCGCGTGATGAGGATGGCATCGTTCACATGCTTCGTGGCGTGGACAATGGCAAGGATCAGACCTATTTCCTCAGCCAACTGTCGCAAGAACAACTTCAAAAAACCATGTTCCCTCTGGGGCATTTGGAAAAGCCTGAAGTTCGCAGACTAGCAGAAGAAGCAGGTCTTGCGACTGCTAAGAAGAAAGACTCGACAGGGATTTGCTTTATCGGAGAAAAGAACTTTAAAAACTTCCTCAGCAACTATCTGCCAGCTCAGCCTGGTCGCATGATGACTGTAGATGGTCGCGATATGGGTGAGCATGCAGGCCTGATGTACTATACAATCGGTCAGCGTGGCGGTCTCGGTATCGGTGGGCAACACGGTGGTGACAATGCCCCTTGGTTCGTTGTCGGAAAAGACCTAAGCAAGAATATTCTCTATGTAGGCCAAGGTTTCTACCATGATTCGCTCATGTCAACCAGCCTAGAGGCCAGTCAAGTCCACTTTACTCGTGACATGCCAGAGGAATTTACGCTAGAATGCACAGCAAAATTTCGCTACCGTCAGCCTGATTCGAAGGTGACCGTCCATGTCAAAGGAGATAAGGCAGAGGTTATCTTTGCAGAACCGCAACGCGCGATTACACCAGGACAGGCAGTTGTCTTTTACGATGGCGAAGAGTGTCTCGGTGGCGGTTTGATTGACAATGCTTACCGCGATGGACAAGTTTGTCAGTACATTTAGATTGACAAATTTTCTCAATTTGCTACAATAATAAAAGCAATAGAAATGATGGTCAAAGCTCATGGATGTTGCAGGCTTTTTTGTCCTGCACTTCTTTGGAGTTTTGACTGTTTTTGTGTCGTTTAAGGGAAAGGATAAAAATGACTCAACAAGACTTTCGAACAAAAGTAGACAATACGGTTTTTGGAGTTCGGGCGACAGCCTTGATTGTCCAAAATCGTAAGCTCCTAGTTACCAAAGAAAAGGGAAAGTATTATACTATCGGCGGTGCAATTCAAGTCAATGAAAGCACGGAAGACGCGGTAGTTCGTGAAGTGAAGGAAGAACTGGGTGTCAAAGCTCAAGCTGGGCAACTAGCTTTCGTGGTTGAAAATCGTTTTGAACAGGACGGTGTTTCCTATCACAATATCGAGTTTCATTATCTGGTGGATTTGCTTGAGGATGCCCCATTGACCATGCAGGAAGATGAGAAAACGCAACCCTGTGAATGGATTGACATAGACAAGCTTGAGGGTATCAATCTAGTTCCAGCCTTTTTAAAAACAGCCCTACTAGATTGGGACGGCCAACTAAGACACATTCATCTTGAGGAATAGGAGAGAAATATGACTTATAATTTTACTGAAGAATACGATATTATTGTAATCGGTGCGGGACACGCTGGGGTCGAGGCTTCCTTGGCCGCTAGCCGTATGGGTTGTAAGGTTTTGCTTGCGACTATCAACATTGAAATGCTGGCTTTCATGCCTTGTAATCCTTCTATCGGTGGTTCTGCCAAGGGAATTGTCGTGCGTGAAGTTGATGCACTTGGTGGTGAAATGGCCAAAACCATTGACAAGACTTACATCCAGATGAAGATGCTTAACACAGGGAAGGGGCCAGCTGTCCGTGCCCTTCGTGCGCAGGCTGACAAGGAGCTTTACTCTAAGGAGATGCGCAAGACGGTTGAAAATCAAGAAAATCTGACCCTTCGTCAGACCATGATTGATGAGATTTTGGTTGAAGACGGCAAGGTTGTCGGTGTTCGTACAGCGACCCATCAAGAATATGCTGCTAAGGCCGTTATCGTGACGACAGGGACAGCCCTTCGTGGGGAAATTATTATTGGAGACCTTAAGTATTCATCAGGTCCTAACCACAGCTTGGCTTCTATTAACCTTGCTGACAATCTTAAGGAATTAGGACTCGAAATTGGTCGTTTCAAGACAGGAACACCTCCACGTGTCAAGGCTTCTTCTATCAATTACGACGTGACAGAGATTCAGCCAGGGGACGAAGCGCCAAATCACTTCTCATATACTTCGCGTGATGAGGACTATGTCAAGGATCAAGTGCCATGCTGGTTGACCTACACCAATGGTACCAGCCATGAAATTATCCAAAATAACCTCCACCGTGCTCCTATGTTTACAGGTGTGGTCAAGGGAGTGGGGCCTCGTTACTGTCCGTCGATTGAGGACAAGATTGTGCGCTTTGCGGATAAGGAACGCCACCAACTCTTCCTTGAGCCAGAAGGGCGCAATACTGAGGAAGTCTATGTTCAAGGACTTTCAACCAGTCTACCTGAGGATGTGCAACGTGAACTTGTTCATTCTATCAAAGGTTTGGAAAATGCAGAGATGATGCGGACAGGTTATGCCATTGAGTATGATATGGTCTTGCCTCACCAGTTGCGTGCGACTCTGGAAACCAAGAAAATCTCCGGACTTTTCACTGCTGGTCAGACTAATGGAACGTCAGGTTACGAAGAGGCAGCAGGCCAAGGGATTATCGCTGGGATCAATGCGGCTCTGAAAGTCCAAGGCAAGCCTGAATTGATTTTGAAGCGCAGTGACGGTTATATCGGGGTGATGATTGACGATTTGGTGACCAAGGGAACCATTGAACCTTACCGTCTCTTGACCAGCCGTGCTGAATACCGTCTCATTCTCCGTCATGACAATGCTGATATGCGTTTGACTGAGATGGGACGCGAGATTGGACTTGTGGATGATGAACGCTGGGCTCGTTTTGAAATCAAGAAAAATCAATTTGACAATGAGATGAAGCGCCTAGACAGTATCAAGCTCAAGCCAGTCAAGGAAACCAATGCCAAGGTTGAGGAGATGGGCTTCAAGCCGTTGACCGATGCAGTGACAGCCAAGGAATTCCTTCGTCGTCCAGAAGTTTCTTATCAAGATGTGGTTGCCTTTATCGGACCAGCTGCAGAGGACTTGGATGACAAGATTATCGAATTGATTGAAACAGAAATCAAGTACGAAGGCTATATTTCCAAAGCCATGGACCAGGTTGCTAAGATGAAACGCATGGAAGAAAAACGTATTCCAGCCAATATTGACTGGGATGACATTGATTCTATCGCAACCGAAGCCCGTCAGAAGTTCAAACTCATCAATCCAGAAACCATCGGCCAAGCCAGCCGTATTTCGGGAGTAAACCCAGCAGATATTTCTATTTTGATGGTATATTTGGAAGGTAAAAATCGTAGTATTTCTAAGAATCAAGAAAAGAAAGCATAGAGAAAAACAGCTCCGAAAATCGGGGCTGTTTTCTTGCTTTATTCTTCATCTGGTGTGAGGATCATCGGGATGATGATCGGTTCACGTTCTGTATTTTCATAGAGGAAGGGGCGAATTGCGTTGACAATGGCACCATTGACAGATTGCACGCTAGCGTCCTTGTTTTTCAGTGCGATACGAATGGCATTGAAAAGGATACGCTGACTTTGACGAATCAAGTCTCCAGACTCTCTCATGTAGACAAAACCTCGGCTGAGGATATCTGGACCAGATAGAATCATCTGCGACTTGAAATCAACAGTTGCGACTGCCAGAACGACACCGTCTTCAGATAGATCACGACGATCCTTGAGGACAGCAGCACCGATTTCACCGATACGATTTCCATCGACATAGATGTCTTGGGCGTTGAAATGACCTGCGATACGAGCTGAATCAGCAGTAAGGGCAAGCACGTCACCATTGCTCATGATAAAGATATTGTCCTTCTCAACACCAGTATCTACCGCTAGTCCAGCGTGGACTTTTTGCATGCGGTATTCACCGTGGACAGGCATGAAGTATTTTGGCTTAATCAAGCGGAGCATGAGTTTTTGCTCTTGCTGGCCACCGTGTCCAGATGTATGGATATTGTTCACTTTACCGTGGATAACTTCGACACCAGCTTCAGAAATGATGTTAATCAGCTTGTTGACGCTAGTAGTGTTTCCAGGGATTGGACTTGAAGAGAAGATGACCGTATCGCCTGGTTGGAGTTGCACCTGACGGTGGGTTCCGTTGGCGATACGAGAGAGGGCGGCCATCGGCTCACCCTGACTACCTGTACAGAGGATCAGAATTTCTCCTGCAGGGTAGTCTTTGATTTCATTTGGCTCGATAAAGGTTCCCTTAGGAGCTTTGATGTAGCCAAGATCAATTCCGTTGACAATGGCCTTTTCCATAGAACGACCAAAGACCGCAATCTTACGCCCAGTCTTAACAGCAGCTTCTGTTGCTTGTTGGAGACGGAAGATATTTGAGGCAAAGGATGCAAAGATGATACGTCCTTCGATGCCTTGGATAATCTTCATGATGGACTGACCAACGACTTTTTCAGAGTTGGTAAAGGTTGGAATTTCTGCATTTGTCGAGTCAGACAGGAGACAGAGCACGCCTTCTTCACCAAGAGCTGCCATACGGTGCAAGTCTGCTGGTTCACCAACTGGTGTTAAGTCAAACTTGAAGTCACCTGTACAGACAATTTTCCCTTGAGGAGTATGAATGACAATCCCCAAAGGCTCTGGAATAGAGTGAGTCGTTCTAAAGAAAGTTGCCTTGAGATTTTTAAAGGTCAACTCAGTGTTGTGGTTGATTTCGTAAAGTTTGGCGTTGCGCAAGAGGCCGTGTTCTTCGAGTTTTCCACGGATCAAAGCCAAGGCAAGCGGTCCAGCGTAGATAGGGACATTTGCTTGCTTGAGCAGGAATGGAATCCCACCGATGTGGTCCTCGTGTCCGTGTGTGATTAAGACAGCCTTGACGCGGTCGATATTGTCCACGATGTATGAGTAATCAGGAATGACGTAGTCGATACCAAGCAAATCATCTTCTGGGAATTTAATCCCAGCATCTACGATGATAATCTCGTCTTGGTATTCAATTCCGTATGTGTTTTTCCCGATTTCCCCCAGACCACCGATAGCAAAAACGCCGACTTCTTCAGGTTTAAGAGTATAGGCCATATTAGAACTCCGTGATTTCGAAGGCGCCAGTTTCTTTTTCGTAATCTAGCAATTTGTCAGACAAGCGTTCGATATACTCGATGTTGTACTCTGGGCGATTTTCTTCGACAAGTTGGCGAGCAGCGATGCGACCCTCAAGTTCTGAGCTGGCATCGATGTCTAGGTAAAGTGCGCGTGTTGTTTCACGGCGTGGGCTACGTTCTTTTGTTTCTTGATAAAAAACTTTGTAAATCATATAGTTCCTTTCTATTTTACAGGTCAGCTTATTCCAAACTTTTAGCATAGATTTGTTTGATTTCATTCCATTTTGTGTCTAGATTGACCTTGATTCGTTACAATTATTTCAATTATACCACAAAATGAAAAATTAGTAAAAGACGGAAACGAGAAAGTCACAGGACGATTCGTCGAGTAAACGCTTGCAAAAAAACAAAAATGTGTTATATTGATAATGGAAGTGAAATTTATTGCTTGTCATAATTCCATATAGTTTTTAAGTCAAGGAGGTTGCCCTATGTATAACTTATTTGCTTTTGCTATCGGAGCTCGCTTGGTAGCTTTTATCGTTTTTGTTGCTTGTGTTTATGGAGGGAATCTTCTATTTGCCAAACTCGAACGCCGACAAACCAAGTTCTTGTGGAAAATTACCTTTGTGACTCTCTACTCGCTTTTTCTCCTCCTCGTAACCTATGTCGTTTGGTTTGTATTTTACTTTGGATTAAATGCTTAGATGCCCTGCTCATGCTGGGGATTTTTTGTTTGGGGGCAAAGAAAATTCCCATGTGCCAGCTTTTGTAGTATAATAGTAAGCAGACAAAAAGATAGGAATGTGTTATGAAAGTATTAGCTTTTGATACGTCCAGCAAGGCTCTTTCTCTCGCTATTTTAGAGGACAAGCAGGTTCTTGCCGAGACGACGATTAATATTAAGAAAAATCACAGTATTACCCTTATGCCTGCCATCGATTTTTTGATGGCAAGTTTGGACTGGACGCCCAAGGATTTGGACCGAATCGTGGTGGCGGAAGGACCAGGTAGCTACACAGGCTTGCGAATTGCGGTAGCAACTGCCAAGACTTTGGCTCATACTCTGAACATTGAGTTAGTTGGTATGTCTAGCCTCTTGGCTCTGGTGCCCTACCAACAAGAAGGCCTGTTCGTTCCTTTGATGGATGCGCGTCGCAACAATGTTTATGCAGGATTTTATGAAAATGCCAAACCTGTCATGCCAGAAGCACACCTGCCTTTTGAGCGAGTCATCGAGCTAATCAAGGGTGCTAGTCAGGTAACCTTTGTCGGAGAAGTTGGCCCCTTTGTTGAGCAGATTCAAGAACACTTGCCAAGGACTAATTTCAAAGAAACATTGCCTAATGCAGCTAATCTAGCTCTTTTGGCTTGGGACAAGGAAGCAGACTCCTTGCATGATTTTGTGCCGAATTACCTCAAACGAGTCGAGGCTGAGGAAAACTGGCTCAAGAACCATACCGAGTCTGGTGAGTCCTACATTAAGCGCCTATGATAGAAATCAAACGAATCCAACAGCAACCTGACTTGGCTCAAGCCATCTACGCTGTGATGGCAGCTGTTTACCCAGTCAGTCCTTGGACGTTGGAACAAATCCAAGCAGACCTGTCCCAAGACCAGACTTGGTATGCTCTAGCTTATGATGGAACAGAAGTGATTGGCTTTCTAGCTGTGCAGGAGAATTTTTTTGAAGCAGAAGTCCTGCAAATCGCTGTCAAGCAAACCTATCAGGGGCAGGGGATTGCCTCGACCTTGTTTACTCAATTGCCGACAGATAAGGAGATTTTCCTTGAAGTCAGAAAGTCAAATCACCGAGCGCAAGCATTTTACAAGAAAGAAAAGATGGCAGTCATCGCTGAGCGAAAGGCTTACTACCATGACCCAGTCGAGGACGCCATTATCATGAAGAGAGAAATAGATGAAGGATAGATATATTTTAGCATTTGAGACATCCTGTGATGAGACCAGTGTCGCCGTCTTGAAAAACGACGATGAGCTCTTGTCCAATGTCATTGCTAGTCAAATTGAGAGTCACAAACGTTTTGGGGGCGTAGTGCCCGAAGTAGCCAGTCGTCACCATGTCGAGGTCATTACAGCCTGTATCGAGGAGGCTCTGGCAGAAGCAGAGATTACAGAAGAGGACGTGACAGCTGTGGCTGTTACCTATGGACCAGGCTTGGTCGGAGCCTTGCTAGTTGGCTTGTCAGCTGCTAAGGCCTTTTCTTGGGCACATGGACTTCCACTTATCCCTGTTAACCACATGGCTGGTCACCTCATGGCAGCTCAAAGTGTAGAGCCTTTGGAGTTTCCCTTGCTAGCCCTCTTGGTCAGTGGTGGACACACAGAGTTGGTTTATGTTTCTGAGGCTGGTGACTACAAGATTGTTGGGGAAACGCGAGATGACGCGGTTGGTGAGGCCTATGATAAGGTTGGCCGTGTCATGGGCTTGACCTATCCTGCTGGTCGTGAGATTGACGAGCTGGCTCATCAGGGGCAGGATATTTATGACTTTCCTCGTGCCATGATTAAGGAAGATAATCTGGAGTTTTCATTCTCAGGTTTGAAATCGGCCTTTATCAATCTTCACCACAATGCCGAGCAAAAGGGAGAAATCTTGTCCACAGAGGACTTGTGTGCTTCCTTCCAAGCAGCTGTCCTAGATATTCTTATGGCTAAAACCAAGAAGGCTTTGGAGAAATACCCTGTTAAAACCCTTGTTGTGGCAGGTGGGGTAGCAGCCAATAAAGGCCTCAGAGAACGCCTGGCGGCTGAAATTGCAGATGTCAATGTCATCATTCCACCTCTGCGCCTCTGCGGAGATAATGCAGGTATGATTGCCTATGCCAGTGTCAGCGAGTGGAACAAAGAAAACTTTGCAAGCTTGGGTCTCAATGCCAAACCAAGTCTCGCTTTTGATACGATGGAATAAAATGGAGTCAGTTTAAGGCTGGCTTTTTTGTCCTCTTAAATGTCAGAATATTTTGACAAAACTATAAAAATAATGATATAATATGCAAAAGCTAGGAGGTGGTCAGATGATTGAGAGAATGGAATTGGGGGAATTTTACAAGGAATTGCGCTTGGCGAGAAAACTCAAGCAGTCAGATGTGGCCTGTGAGGGACTAACAGCTTCTCAGTTGTCCAAGTTTGAACTAGGGCAGTCTATGCTGTCTGCGGATAAGCTCATACTAGCCATCCAAGGGATCAATGTGACCTTCGATGAGTTTGGACACAAACTCAACAATTATCAAGAATCTCCACATATGCGATTTGGTAGAAAGGTTGTAGATTGCTTTGCCCACCAAGATATAGCTGGTTTAGAGCAACTATTAGAGGAGGTCGAGCAAGAACAGATGGCGCAGACCTATCGTCGCTTAAATGCCATTGTGATTAAAAATGCCATCCATTCTTTAGATAAAAGCTATCTGCTAGCAGAGGAAGATAGCGAATTTTTGACCAGCTATCTCTATGCTATCGAGTCTTGGACCTGGTTTGAACTCTATATATTCTGTAATACCATGCCTTTCTTGAGTAATCAAGATTTGATATTTTTATCAACCTCTTTACTTGAAAAATCCAAGGAATTTAAAGAGTTAGTACACAATCGATTGTATATGAAGCAAGGGCTCTTAAATATCTTATCAGAACTCATGGAGCGTAAACTTTTTTCTTACATCCCAATCTTTGAAGCTGAGCTGGAGAGTATGCTTCGTCCATACGATGTTTTTGAAAAAGTATTGTGGCAGTTTTTAAAGAAGATGAGTGTCTTTCTTCAAACCAAAGGAAGCAATCAAAAAGAGATTGAACACTTTATCCAATCTCTGCAAGTATTAGAAAATCCACAATTGACAGCCCTCTTCGAATTACGTTTGCAGCAATACAAAGAACTTATTGATTAGTTAGAAACGGGAAAATGATAATAATCTCAGCAACGATTGTCAATAATGTTAAAATTTGTTTTTTCATAGTTTCTCCACTCCTCATTAGTAATAACTTTATTATACCAGTGAAATAATCAAATCTACCAAAATCGCAAATCTGAAATTTCTATAAGAAAAAATATCAAATATGCGATTTTCTAAAATACGCCAATTTTCGTGTTATAGTGTTTTTGTAAAGCACTTGAAGCAAATCCTAGGTCGCAGAAGTGGTTTACAAATGAAAATAATTGAAGGAGTGTAAAAAATGTTAAATTTACAATTTGCAGAAACAATGGAATTGACAGAAGCTGAGTTGCAAGATGTTAGAGGAGGAAATATCACTTCAGTTTGCGTGGGTGAAAATATTGGTTGTGGTGGCAGTGCTTTGCCTGCTTGGGGAGGTAGAGGTATTAGTCCCAGACCTTATGGGGCATTTGATTGGACTAATGGGCTGATTGAAGGACTGTTTGGAAAACGCCGTAACTAATATTTAGGAGAAGAAACTATGAAAAGGGGAGAAACGAAATTTTACCTAGGAACCATTTTGGTACTTATGTCTTATTACTTGATTTTTAGTTTAGTAGTGAGATTAGAGTTTGTGGATCAATTATCAGATTTTGGATTTTATGGGATTCAAATTTTATTGATAGTAATTGAAGGAATTGCTAGTACTGTGCTTCTTGTTAAGAGTCAACGTTGGAAAGATTACGGTCGATTTCAGTTTCGTTGGTCCTATCTGGGTATCTTCTTTCTTTCCTTTATATTGATGTTTTTGTGGGTAAATATAACGACTAGGATCTTTCCCAGCACACAAAATAGTAGTGCTATAAAAGAAGCCGTAGCCAATTTGACGGGAATTAGTTATTTTGTGACACGTATTCTCTATGGCAGTCTTATTGCTCCGATAGTTGAGGAGTTAGTTTTCCGTGGCCTTCTGATGACAGCCCTATCTAAATTTAAAAAATACTATATTGATGCCATTATTTCTTCCGCACTCTTTAGTCTCATCCATGTTTTACAATATGGATGGGTGTTAACAGACTTCATCGTTTATGCAGGAGCAGGTCTGCTACTCTGTATTCTTTTTCGTTATACACGTTCAATTTATTGGTCAATGGCACTTCACATCTTGTGGAATACCTTTTTAATTATTGTGAGCTTATTGGTGTTTGGATATTAGAAAGATGAAATATGAAAAAGATAATTTCTAAATACTATTTTATTGTAGTTGTTCTGCTTATCATGGCTGACCAGAAGTTCAGTAGTCTAGTTTTACGCAGCGACCTTGTTATTGGTCTATCTAACTTTGGCCTATCTAACTTTGGCCTATCTAACTTTGGCTATTATTTATCAGATATGATGTTGCACTTTCTTGTGGTTCTATTTGCACTTATTGCTATGATTTGGTCAGGTAAATGGCAGAAAATCAACAGTAGAAAGTTTAAAAAATCTTATCTTTTCTATTCCTTCCTAGCTCTGCTTGCTTTTGTTGTTTGGAATTTTGTCACCTTTTTTCTTTTCCCACCTACTCGCAATGAAATTTCTTATCAACATGCTGCTCCTACTTTTACAGGAGCTACGGCATTTTTGATGTATTTTTTTTATCCTGTGATTGCAGGTCCCATTTTTGAAGACATGATTTATCGTGGATTAGTGATGACTGCTCTGGAAAAAGGGAAGAAATGGGGACTGGATGTACTTGGTTCTGCTGCTTTGTTTGGAATATTGCATATTAGTAATCATGGTTGGGTATTGACAGACTTTGTCTTCTATATGGGTGGAGGTCTTATATTTGCAGTCTTATTTAGAATGACAAAGTCAATTTATTGGCCTATTGGACTGCATATAGTCTACAATGGTATTGGTCAGCTTTTGATGTTACTGTAATTTTGGTTGTTAGTAGTATCGCGGTCTATTCTTGGGGAAAGATTCCCATTTGAATTTAAAAAGGAGTTGTAATGAAAGTATTTCTTCAAAATAGAGATTTTAGGCAATTAACTATCAACCAGTGGATTTCAACGCTTGGGGATACGATTTTTTATCTGGCCTTCCTGAATTATGTGGCAGATGCCTCTTTTGCCCCTTTGGCGATTTTACTTATCACGATTTCAGAAACCCTTCCCCAAGTTCTACAAATCTTTCTGGGAGTTTTGGCGGATTTTCAACATCATCGTGTCCTAAAATATACAATTATTAGTTTTGCAAAATTTTTGCTTTACTCTATAGTGTCCCTATCGCTTTCAGGGCAGTCTTTCTCCTTGTTGATAGTAGCATTTATTTGTCTGATTAACCTCTTGTCTGACACATTGAGTTATTTTTCAGGCGCCATGCTGACTCCGATTTTCATTAGAATTATTGGGCAAGATCATCTGGCAGAAGCTATTGGATTTAAACAGTCAACTGTTAGTTTGGTGAAAACAATCAGTAATATTTTAGGAGGAGTCTTATTAGGTATTCTATCCATCCAGTTTATTTCCTTGCTGAACGCTCTTACCTTTTTAATCGCATTTTTAGGTATCCTCTTCATAAAAAATGATCTCTTGAAAGTAGAAAAAACGATTAGCTATCAAGAAGGACTCTCTGTAAAATCCTTTTGCCAGCATTTGCTCCAATCATCGAAATTGATATGGAATATGAATCAGGTGCTCTTGGTTTTGTTTATTATTTCTATTAGTCAAGCAGTGATAAATGTTACAGTTCCTGTTTCTACTCTATTTTTGAGGAATCAGCCCTTTTTGAATTTACAAACAGGTCAATCTCTTGCCTTGTTATCCACTCTTGAATTAGCAGCCCTTATTGTCGGAAGTCTTGTGAGTAACTATTTGAAAAATACGATTTCTATAAAAACAGCTCTCTATGCCTCACTTGTCATCCAGTTGCTTCTTCTAGTAGGATTTGCCACAGTTCGTTTTGACTGGATTCTTATCTTTAGTGCCTTGGATGCCTTTTTCGCAGGTGTCCTCTCTCCTAGATTACAGGAACTCATTTTTAAACAAATACCTGAGGAGTCAATGGGAGCAGTTCAATCCTCTATCGGTGCTATTACGGTTGTTTTACCGAGCTTATTTACAATAGCTTTGGTAACCATTGCTACTAGCTTTGGAACTCTGGCAGTTAGCTTTGTTTTATTGCTATTTCTTCTAGTTGCCTTTGCCATGCTCTTGAATATTCGTGAAAGTATCTAGCGGAGAATTTCTATAATATATGTTTGAGACTGGATTGCCAGTCTTTTTATGATAGCTACAATCAGCAGACTTTTTTCTCTTTCCTGAATGTGTTATAATAGTCCATGCTGTGGCTGGAGCCTTTTCAGCCCATTTATTAAGACAATATGAGGAGAAAGATGAAAGAAAAAGGATTTTGGGAGGGGGCGCAGGCAGCCATGCCAACGGCCCTAGGTTATGTTAGTATCGGGCTGGCCTGTGGGATTATTGGTGCACCCTATGTGACACCTGTTGAGATGGCCTTGATGAGCCTCTTTGTTTATGCTGGGAGTGCCCAGTTTGCCATGTTGGCCTTGATTGCAGTGCAGGCGCCTGTGGCTGCCATTGCTATGACGGTTTTTTTGATTAATTTGCGTCTCTTTTTGTTGAGTTTACACGCATCGACTTATTTCCGCCATACCAGTCTTTGGCACAATATCGGTATGTCTAGTATCTTGACGGATGAGACTTATGGTATTTTAATGGGAGAATTGGCCCATACAGACAAGGTCAATCCGATGTGGATGCACGGAAACAATCTTAACAGCTATGTGGCTTGGTTTGTGGGGACAGTAGTCGGAACGGCTCTGGGTGGCCTGCTACCAAATCCAGAAATCTTTGGCTTGGATTTTGCTCTAGTTGGGATGTTCATTGGAATTTTTGCTTCGCAATTCCAGATTATGCAAAGACGGATTCCTGTCCGCAATCTGCTCATTATCCTAGCAGTTGTTGCGGTGTCCTTCTTTTTGCTCTTGACAGTGGTGTCTCAGTCACTAGCTGTTCTGTTTGCGACCTTGCTAGGTTGTACAATGGGGGTGGTTTTAGATGGTCAGTAAGTATCTTTTATTAGCAGTTATTTTCTCTGGCTTGGTGACTTGGATTCCCCGTATGATTCCCTTCATCTTGGTCAAGTATAAGGGCTTGCCTGCGATCGTTGAGCGTTTTTTGAAGTTCTTGCCCGTTTCCATTATCTTCGCCTTGATTCTTTCAAGCGTAGTGACAGGTAAAGTTGGTAGCCTGCCTCAAATTAAATGGCTGGACTTCTTAGCAGTCTTTCCAACGGCTTGGGTAGCCTTTCGCTACCGCAATCTAGTCGGAACAGTTCTCTTTGGAGTGGTCTTAATTGCAGTCTTGCGTTTGGTCTTTTAATACTCTTCGAAAATCTCTTCAAACCACGTCAGCGTCGCCTTACCGTACTCAAGTACAGCTTGCGGCTAGCTTCCTAGTTTGCTCTTTGATTTTCATTGAGTATAAATCAGCCATAAAGAAAACCTATCACAGAGATAGATATCATATAATGGCGCAAAAGGTCTTTTTCTGTTAAGATTATAAGGTATTCTATTTTGGAGGAAATGACATGAAAAAAATCGTTAAATACTCATCTCTTGCTGCTCTAGGGCTTGTTGCTGCAGGTGTGCTAGCAGCTTGCTCAGGTGGTGCGAAAAAAGAAGGAGAAGCAGCTAGCAAGAAAGAAATTATCGTTGCAACTAATGCTTCACCAAAACCATTCAACTATGAAGAAAATGGCGAATTGACTGGTTACGAAATTGAAGTCGTTCGTGCTATCTTTAAAGACTCTGACAAGTATGATGTCAAGTTTGAGAAGACAGAGTGGTCAGGAGTCTTTGCGGGTCTTGACGCTGACCGTTACCAAATGGCCGTTAACAACATCAGCTACACTAAAGAACGTGCTGAAAAATACCTTTACGCAGCCCCAACTGCTAAAAATCCTAACGTTCTTGTAGTGAAGAAGGACGACTCTAGCATCAAATCACTTGATGATATCGGTGGAAAATCAACAGAAGTTGTTCAAGGGACAACATCTGCTAAACAGTTAGAAGACTATAACAAGCAACACTCAGATAATCCAACTGTCCTTAACTACACTAGAGCAGACTTCCAACAAATCATGGGACGCTTGAGCGATGGCCAGTTTGACTACAAGATTTTTGATAAAATCGGTGTTGAAACAGTCATCAAGAACCAAGGCTTGGACAACTTGAAAGTCATTGAACTTCCAAGTGACCAACAACCTTACGTTTACCCACTTCTTGCCAAAGGTCAAGATGAGTTGAAAACATTTGTAGACAAACGTATCCAAGAACTCTACAAAGATGGAACTCTTGAAAAGTTGTCTAAACAATTCTTTGGAGACACTTATCTACCAGCAGAAGCTGATATTAAATAATTTTTTGAAATCATCCATTCTGCATAAGGTGGATGATTTCTCAGTTTTTAGGGATATAGTTTTAAACTATATATCTGACTATCTAATAACAATTTGTGAAATCAAACAAATTGTGAGATACTAGTATGGTATTATTTTTAAGGAGAAAGAATCATGAAAATTAAAAAATGGCTTGGTGTAGCAGCCATTGCTACAGTCGCAGGTTTGGCTCTTGCAGCTTGCGGAAACTCAGAAAAGAAAGCAGACAATGCAACAACCGTTAAAATCGCAACGGTTAACCGTAGCGGTTCTGAAGAAGCGCGTTGGGATAAAGTTCAAGAATTAGTCAAAAAAGACGGCATTACCTTGGAATTTACAGAGTTCACAGACTACTCACAACCAAACAAGGCAACTGCTGATGGCGAAGTAGATTTGAACGCTTTCCAACACTATAACTTCTTGAACAACTGGAACAAAGAAAACGGAAAAGACCTTGTAGCGATTGCAGATACTTACATCTCTCCAATCCGTCTTTACTCAGGTTTGAATGGAAGTGACAACAAGTACACTAAAGTAGAAGACATCCCAGCAAACGGAGAAATCGCTGTACCGAACGATGCTACAAACGAAAGCCGTGCGCTTTACTTGCTTCAATCAGCTGGCTTGATTAAATTGGATGTTTCTGGAACTGCTCTTGCAACAGTTGCTAACATCAAAGAAAATCCAAAGAACTTGAAAATCACTGAATTGGACGCTAGCCAAACAGCTCGTTCATTGTCATCAGTTGATGCTGCCGTTGTAAACAATACCTTCGTTACAGAAGCAAAATTGGACTACAAGAAAGCACTTTTCAAAGAACAAGCTGATGAAAACTCAAAACAATGGTACAACATCATCGTTGCGAAAAAAGATTGGGAATCATCACCAAAAGCTGATGCTATCAAGAAAGTGATCGCAGCTTACCATACAGATGAAGTGAAAAAAGTTATCGAAGAAACATCAGACGGTTTGGATCAACCAGTTTGGTAATAAGAAACAGGGAGGTGGGAGAGAAAATTCCACCTCTTGCTTTTGTATAGAGCATGGATTGTCAGGAAGAGTAGTTCATAGAAAGGTAGAGAGAATATGGTTTTTCCTAGTGAACAAGAACAGATTGAAAAATTTGAAAAGGATCATGTAGCCCAGCATTATTTTGAGGTTTTGCGTACCTTGATTTCTAAAAAATCGGTCTTTGCCCAGCAGGTTGGACTTAAGGAAGTCGCAACCTATCTGGGTGAGATTTTCAAGCGTGTGGGGGCTGAAGTGGAGATTGATGAGACTTATACGGCGCCTTTTGTCATGGCACATTTCAAGAGTTCGCGTCCAGATGCCAAGACCCTAATTTTCTATAACCACTATGACACTGTGCCAGCGGACGGGGATCAGGTGTGGACAGAGGAGCCTTTTACGCTTTCGGTGCGCAATGGTTTCATGTATGGGCGTGGGGTTGACGACGATAAGGGTCATATCACGGCTCGTTTGAGTGCTTTGAGAAAATACATGCAGCACCACGATGACCTGCCTGTCAATATCAGTTTTATCATGGAGGGAGCGGAGGAATCGGCTTCAACAGACCTAGATAAGTATCTAGAAAAGCATGCGGATAAACTCCGTGGTGCAGATTTGTTAGTTTGGGAACAAGGGACCAAGAATGCCTTGGAGCAGTTAGAAATTTCTGGTGGAAATAAGGGGATTGTGACCTTTGATGCCAAGGTAAAAAGTGCGGATGTGGATATCCACTCTAGTTATGGAGGAGTTGTGGAATCAGCTCCTTGGTACCTCCTTCAAGCCCTACAGTCCCTTCGTGCCGCAGATGGCCGTATCTTGGTTGAAGGTTTGTACGAAGAAGTACAAGAGCCGAATGAACGAGAATTAGCCTTGGTGGATGCCTATGCTCAACGCAATCCTGGGGAAATCAGCCAGATTTATGGTTTGGAATTGCCTCTCTTACAAGAGGACCGCGCAGCCTTTCTCAAACGTTTCTTTTTTGAACCTGCTCTCAATATCGAAGGGATTCAGTCAGGTTATCAAGGACAAGGAGTCAAAACGATTTTGCCAGCAGAAGCCAGTGCTAAGCTAGAGGTTCGTTTGGTTCCTGGTCTAGAACCGCATGATGTTCTGGAAAAAATTCGGAAACAGCTAGACAAAAATGGCTTTGATAAGGTAGAATTATACTATACCTTGGGAGAGATGAGCTATCGAAGCGATATGAGCGCGTCAGCCATTCTCAATGTAATCGAGTTGGCCAAGAAATTCTATCCACAGGGCGTTTCAGTCTTGCCAACTACAGCGGGGACAGGGCCTATGCATACGGTCTTTGATGCCCTAGAGGTGCCAATGGTGGCCTTCGGTCTAGGAAATGCCAACAGCCGAGACCACGGTGGAGATGAGAACGTGCGAATCGCCGATTATTACACCCATATTGAATTAGTAGAGGAGCTGATTAGAAGCTATGAGTAGAGATATTATCAAGTTAGATCAGATCGATGTGACTTTTCATCAGAAGAAGAGAACCATCACAGCGGTCAAGGATGTGACCATTCACATCCAAGAAGGGGATATCTACGGAATCGTTGGATATTCTGGAGCAGGGAAATCAACCCTTGTACGGGTGATTAACCTCTTGCAAAAACCATCTGCAGGCAAAATTACCATTGACGACGATGTGATTTTTGATGGCAAGGTGACCTTGACGGCAGAGCAGTTGCGTCGTAAACGTCAAGATATTGGAATGATTTTCCAGCATTTTAACCTGATGAGCCAAAAGACAGCAGAGGAGAATGTAGCTTTTGCCCTCAAACATTCTGGACTCAGCAAGGAAGAAAAGAAGGCTAAAGTAGCCAAGTTGTTGGACTTGGTTGGCTTGGCAGACCGTGCTGAAAACTACCCTTCACAACTATCTGGAGGGCAAAAACAGCGTGTGGCCATTGCGCGTGCCTTGGCAAATGATCCAAAAATCTTGATTTCAGACGAGTCAACTTCTGCCCTTGATCCTAAGACAACCAAGCAGATTTTGGCCTTGTTGCAAGATTTGAACCAAAAATTAGGCTTGACTGTTGTCTTGATTACGCATGAAATGCAGATTGTCAAAGACATTGCCAATCGTGTGGCAGTTATGCAGGGCGGGCATTTGATTGAAGAGGGTAGTGTTCTTGAAATCTTCTCAGACCCTAAACAACCTTTGACTCAAGACTTTATCTCAACAGCTACAGGTATTGACGAAGCCATGGTCAAAATCGAGAAGCAAGAAATTGTGCAACATCTGTCTGAAAACAGTCTTTTAGTTCAACTCAAGTATGCAGGTGCTTCAACAGACGAGCCACTTTTGAATGAATTGTACAAGCATTATCAAGTAACGGCTAATATCCTCTATGGAAATATTGAAATCCTCGATGGTACTCCTGTTGGAGAATTAGTTGTGGTCTTGTCAGGTGAAAAAGCAGCGCTAGCAGGTGCCCAAGAAGCCATTCGTCAAGCAGGCGTACAACTAAAAGTATTGAAGGGAGGACAGTAAGATGGAATCATTGATTCAAACCTATTTACCAAATGTTTATAAAATGGGCTGGGCTGGTCAAGCAGGCTGGGGAACAGCCATCTACCTAACCCTCTATATGACAGTTCTTTCCTTCATCATCGGAGGTTTCTTGGGGCTAGTGGCAGGTCTCTTCCTTGTCTTGACAGCGCCAGGTGGTGTCTTGGAAAATAAGGTCGTTTTCTGGATTTTAGATAAAATCACGTCTATTTTCCGTGCGGTTCCATTTATCATTCTCTTGGCAGTCTTGTCACCCTTCTCTCATCTAATCGTAGGAACAAGCATTGGTCCAAATGCGGCTATCGTACCGCTATCTTTTGCGGTCTTTGCCTTCTTTGCCCGTCAAGTACAGGTGGTATTGGCTGAGCTAGATGGTGGTGTCATTGAGGCGGCTCAAGCTAGCGGAGCGACATTCTGGGATATCGTGGGTGTTTACCTATCAGAAGGTCTGCCAGATTTGATTCGTGTGACGACTGTGACCTTGATTTCCCTTGTTGGTGAAACAGCTATGGCCGGTGCGGTTGGAGCTGGTGGTATCGGTAACGTAGCTATCGCTTATGGATTTAACCGCTACAATCACGATGTGACCATCTTAGCAACCATCATTATCATTTTGATTATCTTTGCGATCCAATTCTTGGGAGACTTCTTGACCAAGAAATTGAGCCATAAATAAAAAAGAGCCGCCTGGCTCTTTTTTAGTAATCAGATTTTCTGTGCCAATTTTTTACTCAAGGTTTGTCCAATTAAGGCACCCACTAGGGCTCCGATGACAATACTTGCTATAAATAGAAGGATGGTTCCAGGGTTTGGCGCGACCATGATACGGTCGATATATTCTTGGGATTTTCCTCTTGCTAGAAGGGTTGCCATATAGGCTTTGGGCGCAATCCACATAAGTAAGATTGGGCCAGTTGAGCTGAAGGCAAAAATAATAAAAGAAAGAAAGTTCTTTGTTTGGTCCTTGTATTTTCCGAGGCTAGCTACTGCATCTGCTAGCAGGCCACAGATAATTCCAGGAAGGAAGGCACCGGCACCGTGTTTAGTTCCCAAGAAAAAGAGAGCAATGACAAGGCCGATAGTGGTAATGGCTCCAAAACGTGGAACTTTTGCGATTAGAATCATATAGACGCAACCGCCGACAAGGGCAGTAAAAGCAGGCGCATAAAACATGTTTCCAGTTTGATCAAAGAGATTGCCCAAAAGGACACCAATCCCCATGGAGAGGAAGTAAAGAACTGCAAAAAGCAGTGTAGTTAAGATAGATTTTTTCATGAATTGTCTCCTGATAATTTTTTCACAATTCTCATTTTACCATGGTTTGATGGGATTGTAAATGGATACTAGAAGTTTTTGAAAACGCTTGAAATATGATATAATAGTTTCATAGTTATTTTTAGGAGGATATCATGGGGAGATTTTTAGACTTTGTCTTTAATCGTTTCTTTTTAGGGATGATTGCGACAGCCTTCTTTTGGCTATTAACATTGGCAGGAGGGATTATCCTTGGTCTAGCGCCGGCTAGTGCCACCTTGATGAGTCTATATGCAGAACATGGTTATAGCTTTCGGGAATACAGTTTGAAGGAGGCGTGGTCTCTTTATAAGCAAAATTTCGTCTCAAGCAACCTGATTTTCTATAGCTTTTTAGGGGTGGATCTAGTTTTGCTCTATGGCTTGTATCTCTTGGTACAATTGCCTCATCAGACTATTATTCATTTGATTGCGACCTTTTTGAATGTCCTAGTAGTTGCCCTGATCTTTTTGGCTTATACAGTATCTTTGAAATTACAAGTTTATTTTGATTTGTCCTATCGAAATAGTCTCAAACTATCCTTGATTGGCATCTTTATGAGCCTAGCGGCTGTGGCCAAGGTTCTCCTTGGGACAGTGCTACTTGTGGCAATTGGTTACTATATGCCTGCCCTGCTTTTCTTTGTAGGAATTGGGATGTGGCATTTCTTTATCAGTGATATGTTGGAACCGGTCTATGAAAGTATCCATGAAAAATTGGCGACAAAATAGAATGAAGCAGTTTTGGCTACATACGCTTCTGCGAACCTACAGTTCAGTGATGATCATTATTATTGCGAGTTTTGCAATCTTACTCTCCTACGCTGACTGGGATTCACGGGAAAAGGAAGCTCAGAGAGTAGCCCAGCGTGTAACTACTCGAACAGTCGAAGAGGTGGAATATTATTATCGCGAGTCAGCCCAGCTAGCGCAAGATTTAGTAGCCAATCAAGACAGGATACAAGGGGTTTATAAGTACTTTAGTCTATCAACATCTGAGTATTTTTATTGGCTGTTGGAGCATCAAGCAGCTTCGTCAACTTCTATTTCTCTGTATGAAAATATCGATGACCTGTATGTTCAGAATGACTATATAACGGGTGTTGCAATTGTCTTGCAGGACTTTAAAGAAGTTTATGTTTCGAGCAGAAACGAGAGAGGGGGTCATTCGGTACTTGCGGAAGATTTTAAACCGGAGGCCAATAGTTTTGGAGTTCCTATTTTAGACCCAGCGACGGATCAATCGATAGGGGTTGTTTATATCTCCTTGGATCCAGAAATCTTATACCATGCTGTAGACAATACCCGAGGTCATATCCCGATGGCTGTGACTGTGACATCGCCTTTTGATACGGAGATTTTTCATATTGGTGAGAGGGTCAATAGGGAGCATGAGAACTGGTTTGTCGGTGTGACCTCTCATGGCTATCAGGTTCAGGTGGCAGTTCCCAAAAACTTTGTTTTACAAGGAACAGTGACTAGCTCTGCTTTGATTGTGGGCTTTAGCCTTCTCTTTATTGTTATTCTTTATCTGACTTTGAGGCAGACCTTTGCTAATTACCAAAAGCAGGTAGTGGATTTGGTCGATTCTATCCAAGCTATTGCTCAAGGGGAGGAAGGTCTTCGCATTGATACGCTTGAAAAGGACCAGGAATTGCTCCTAATTGCAGAGACTACAAATGATATGTTGGATCGATTGGAAAAGAATATCCATGATATTTACCAGTTAGAACTTAGCCAAAAAGATGCTAATATGCGAGCCCTGCAGGCGCAAATCAATCCTCATTTTATGTATAATACGCTGGAATTTTTACGTATGTACGCAGTCATGCAGAGTCAAGATGAGTTGGCAGATATCATTTATGAGTTCAGTAGTCTCTTGCGTAACAATATTTCTGATGAAAGAGAAACCCTCCTCAAACAGGAATTAGAATTTTGCCGTAAATATAGCTATCTCTGCATGGTTCGCTATCCCAAGTCCATTGCCTATGGTTTCAAGATAGACCCAGAGTTAGAGAATATGAAGATTCCTAAGTTTACTTTGCAACCGCTGGTAGAAAATTATTTCGCTCATGGTGTTGACCATAGACGGACAGATAATGTGATTAGCATTAAAGCTCTTAAACGAGATGGTTTTGTGGAAATTTTGGTGGTCGATAATGGTCGTGGGATGTCTGCTGAAAAGCTGGCAAATCTCCGAGAAAAATTAAGTCAGAGACATTTTGAACACCAAGCCAGCTATAGTGCCCAAAGGCAGTCTATCGGGATTGTCAATGTCCATGAGCGTTTTGTGCTCTATTTTGGGGACCGCTATGCTATTACTATAGAGTCTGCAGAGCAAGCAGGTGTTCAGTATCGTATTACAATTCAAGATGAGTAGAAAGGGAGAAAATGTATAAAGTATTATTAGTAGATGATGAGTACATGGTGACAGAAGGTCTGAAACGTTTGATTCCCTTTGATAAGTGGGGTATGGAGGTCGTCGCAACAGCCAGTCATGCCGATGAAGCCCTAGAATATGTTCAGGAAAATCCTGTCGATGTGGTCATTTCCGATGTCAATATGCCCGACAAAACAGGACTTGACATGATTCGGGAAATGAAAGAGATCTTACCAGATGCTGCCTATATCCTGCTCTCAGGTTATCAGGAGTTTGATTATGTAAAAAGAGCAATGAACCTTAGTGTGGTGGACTATTTGGTCAAGCCTGTTGATAAGGTAGAGTTGGGAAATCTGCTGGAGAAGATTGCAGGTCAGCTTGGCGAGAGAGGAAAGAAAAGTCAGACCCTCAGTCAAGATTTAGATGAGGCTGGATTTGTTAGTTATCTAGGAGGTAAGGAGAATTGGTGGATAGGCCTATCCAAGGAAAAACAAGGCTCTTTCACCATTCCCTACTATGTATTGGGTCAAGACTGGCAGATTTTCATTTCTGATCAACCCCTAGATGGTTTAGTCGTTACTCCCTTTGAAGCCCCTTATCAAGAATACTTTGAACGCTGGAAGCTGAATGCTGAGAAGGCCCTCTTTTACGGTTCTGTAAATTTAAAACAGTCTGAGAGTCTCTTTGCCTATTACGAACCGATTTATAGGGTTATCATTCAGGGGGATCTCAATCAAATCGTAGAAGAGTTGA
Organism: Streptococcus mitis; assembly: GCF_047462815.1. Lineage (GTDB taxonomy): Bacteria > Bacillota > Bacilli > Lactobacillales > Streptococcaceae > Streptococcus > Streptococcus mitis_DO. The sequence continues at coordinate 78,475 of NZ_JASHFB010000004.1, read as the reverse complement.
ACCTCTTGGAGAAGGTAGTTCTTGAAAATACACCTCGTGTTCCGATTACCAAGCAGCTTTTTATCCAGTTTGTCATGGATGTTTTTCACTTGTTTGAACACCTAAAAGCTGATGATATGACGGATATCGTCAAAACGATTCATGCTATTCAATCCTTTGATGAATTGGTTCCTTATATTAAGGAAACTCTGACCCGCTTTTTTGGGCAATATCGCATGAATGAAAATGTGGTCAGTGTACTGGAAGTTATTGGGCGTGATTATCAGAAAGAACTTTCGCTCAAGGATATTAGTAAGGATCTCTTTATCAATCCTGTCTATCTAGGTCAGTTGATTAAGCGAGAAACCAATTCGACCTTCGCAGAATTACTAAACAAACAACGTATTAAGGCTGCCCAGCAACTCTTACTTTCAACCAGTGACAGTATTGAAGATATTTGCTATGCTGTTGGTTACAGTAACGTTGGATATTTCTATAAAGTGTTCCGAAAATTGTGCGGAAAATCGCCAAAAGCCTACCGAAAACAGGTAGAAACTATACTATAAGATTTGTATTCCTTTACAAAAGGTGCTATAATATCAATAATAATATCAGGAGGTTCTATCATGAAAAAGAAACCGATTTATCTATGGGTCTTGCTAATCTTGTCTGCTCTTATTTCAGCTATGTCTCTGTTTGGAATGTTGAGTCCCTTGCCTAGTAAAGAAGCCCTTCGTGCCGCTCAGAAACAAGTTGCAGGGGTCAGTGCTCAGCAATTAGAAGACAACATCAATTACACCTATAGAGTAGCAGAATCAACTCATTCTATTTTTAATATGGCCTTGATTGTGCTATCTGCTATTTTAGTGGTAGTAGCTATTGTCTTCCTTATTCGTAAGAATTTGCAATATGCAAACTATACTTACGTTGGCTATGTTTTGTTAGCTATTATTGGTTCGATTTATGGCTATGTGACTTTACAAGACGCTGTGCAGTTAGTTCACGATGAGACCATGCGTTTAGGGATAAGTGTTATTTCACAAGCTGTTAGCATTTTCTATATCGTCATCAATGTTCTTTTCCTAGCCCTTGTATTCTATAAGATGTGGCGTCAACAAAAAGCCTTGGCTGAAGAAGAGGAAACAGAAGAACTTGCCTAAGTATTGACAAAAAAGAGCTATCAAGTTACAATCTTGGTAGTTCTTTTTCGATTAAAAATAAAATCATGGAGGAAAATATGAAGACAATTTCTTTAGTTTATATTAGTTTGAGTGGCAATACTGAGAGTTTTGTGACGCGCTTGAAAGACTATCTCTTGTCCCAGCACGAGGGAATAGAGGTTCAAAAGATTCATATCAAGGATTTGGTCAAGGAAGGTCACGATTTCTATGAAATGGACCACCCTTACGTCGCCTTTCTACCGACCTACCTTGAAGGTGGGAATGGCGTTGATAACGGAGATGTCGAGATTTTGACAACACCAGTGGGGGATTTTATCGCCTATGGTGATAATGCTAGTAAGTGTTTTGGCGTAGTTGGTTCAGGAAATCGTAACTTTAATAACCAATACTGCCTGACAGCCAAGCAATACAGTCAACGTTTTGGTTTCCCTGTATTGGCTGACTTTGAAATGCGAGGTATGCTGGGAGATATCAAACGTGTCGCAGCGATTATCGCAGATTTGTATGAGTTGGAAAAGGAAAATTAAAGTCAATATAAGAGGCGGTTGGGATTTGCTAACTGCTTTTAAAATGTAAAAAAAGCACACTCTTAAGTGCGCTTTGTCGATTATCCTGCTTTTCCGATTGCGAGTGCATAGATAAAGAAGATGGCGAAACCAAAGAGGAAAATCAATCCTGCAATAGCAAGATGTTTGAGCCAAGAAGGAAGATGTTTGTTTTCACGCGTTACCAAGGCGTAGTTTAAAAGAGCGAAGAATGGTGTTGTCAGGAAAGAACCAATCATAGCAAAGCGGAGCATGGTTGAAACCTGACCAGCGAAGAACTTGATAATGACGATACCGATGATAGCAGTGATGGTCATCCAGATGTTCAAAGATTTACGATTGTCTTCTTTTTGACTGATTAGCAGTCGGAGAGATTCCTGATTAACGCGAGAATAGCCGTCAATAACAGTAATAACTGTTCCAAAGATACACAGGAAGGCAATAAAGGTAATCAAGTAACGGGACCATTCGCCAAGAACAGAGGCATACATGCCCACGAATTGAGAGATGTATTTGGCTGAAGCAGCTTCAACTGCTTGCCCTGTAGGATATTGAATCAGTGCTCCCAGTGCTACAAAGAACACAGCTAGGATGGCTGTTCCAATGTAACCAACGTTAAAGTCAAATAGAGCGTCCTCTGTGTTAAAGTTGACGGTCTTTTTCTTTTCAGCAGACCAAAGTGAATTGATAGCTGAAATTTCAATAGGAGCTGGCATCCATCCTAAGAGGGAAACGATGAAGGGTAGAGCTGCCATTTGCCAAGGTGTTTTCTCGACAAAATTAGAACTGTATTCTGGATGTTTGACCGTCGCGATGATAACTGCAAGAACAGTTGCAATGGTCAAAGCAGACATTATCCATTTTGCCATGCCGTCTAAGAGTTTGTAGCCTCCAAAGAGTAACATAGCCCAAATGATGGCAACGAGAATGAGAGACCACTGAGTAATGCTAAGACCGATCATTGGGAAGGCGCTGGCGATGATAGCTGAGCACAGAATGGCGACACCAGCTGTGTTGACCATAGCCGAAAAGACATTTAGGATAAAGAAAATCCAGAGATAGAGTTTTCCTTTTTCGGCATAGCCTTCAACTAAAGTCTTTCCAGTATCAGCTGTGTATTCAGCACCAAAACGGAAAAATGGATATTTAAAGACATTGGCTAGGATGACCAAGAGAAGTAGCGACCACCCATAAGAACCACCAGCTTGAGTGGAAGATACAATGTGAGAACCTCCAACAGCGGCAGAAGCCATTAGGATTCCAGGTCCCATTGCTTTTAGTTTACTTGTCCAGGTTGATTGATTTAACGAAATAGCTTGCGACATGATAAATACCTCTTTTTGAATTTTCAGAATAATCTGGATATGTAATCTATATTCTACAAAAAACTTTGGGAAAATGCAAGAATATTTTGAAAAAAGATAGAAAATTACAGAAAATTTATAAAGAAGATCTGAAAATAACTGCTATGATAGTAAGGTGCAGAAGGATAAAGAAAAACCGAGAAGTTTCTTTCTCGGATTTGCTTATTATGAGATTCCTATTTTCTATGCTCCAAGAGTTGATTGATATGGTCTACTTTTTGTGATGCTCTTTTATAGGAAATAGTCCAAATGACGAGGTAGACAATCGCAAACTCGATAATGAGCTGGAGGTAGAAAATCCAGTGGAAGGGGAACCAACCTGCTAGGGTTGCTAATGGGATAAAACCTACTAGCATGAGGAAGAAATGGGTCAGAGTTGCACGGAGCAAGCTCCAGTCACGGCTGAATAATCGCTTGCCAAAGTTGAAGAGAATACCGATAGCTGCCCAGATAAGAGTGCAGTAGAGCAAGATTAGGGCACCGTGAACTTGATGTTGAGTCATTACTTGACCGACGAGAGATTCAGGGCTAAGTGGAGCGTAGGTATTTGGTGCATAAATGAGTGAAAAGATGATAGAGAGGATGAGACCGATGAGGACACCAGTAGCTGCATCGTGGAAGATTTGTTTTTTCATAGTTCTAATTTCTCCTTGATGGTTTTTAGATAACGGCGTGAAGAGTAGGTGAAGCTTTCGTTTTTCAAGAAAATTTCTACTAGGCCGTTGGGGGTGAGCTTGAGATGAGAGATGGAATCGATATTGATGATTTCTGATTGGGAAATTTGGATAAAATTGGTTGGCAGAATTTCAAGGACCTGATAGAGTCGCAAATCAATGCTGTAGGTCTGACTCGCGGTTTCTGCTAGAACCTTCCGATTCTCGATATAGAAGCGTTGAATCTTGCCAATCTCAACGAGATAGACCTGATTATCGATTTTCCCTTTGATTTTTTCTGTTAGATCCAGATTTTCTGCGAACTCGATGACTTTCTGGACTTTATCTGTCGGCTGAGGTGCTTGAACAATCAGCTTTTCCTCTTCGTAAACTTCACTAATCTGTAGTTCTACTTTCATAAATTTCTCTCCTTGTTTTTCATACAAAATTGTGATCACTTCTTGTACATCTTTATTAAACACTATTTTTCAGCCCCTTGCAAGGGACTTTGTCTATGTGGAGGGATTTGTATCCTATGTGGTGCTTGCTTTTCTGTCCTATCTGAAATATGGTATAATAGCACTAATCAATTTCTAGGAAAATAGATACAGAAAGGGGCTGAAAAATGTCTCATATTATTGAATTGCCAGAGGTGTTAGCAAACCAGATCGCGGCAGGAGAGGTTATCGAACGTCCTGCCAGTGTGGTTAAAGAGTTGGTAGAAAATGCCATTGATGCTGGCTCTAGCCAGATTATCATTGAGATTGAAGAGTCTGGTCTCAAGAAGATTCAAATCACAGATAATGGTCATGGAATTACCCACGATGAGGTAGAGCTGGCACTGCGTCGTCATGCGACCAGCAAGATAAAAAATCAAGCAGATCTCTTTCGAATTCGGACGCTTGGTTTTCGTGGTGAAGCTCTGCCTTCTATCGCATCCGTCAGCGTTTTAACTCTTTTGACAGCAGTTGAGGGCGCAAGTCACGGGACCAAGCTAGTCGCGCGTGGGGGAGAAGTTGAAGAAGTCATCCCAGCGACTAGTCCTGTGGGAACCAAGGTTTGTGTGGAGGATCTCTTTTTCAATACGCCTGCCCGCCTCAAGTATATGAAGAGCCAGCAAGCAGAGTTGTCTCATATCATTGATATTGTCAACCGTCTGGGCTTGGCCCATCCTGAGATTTCTTTTAGCTTGATTAGTGATGGCAAGGAAATGACACGGACAGCAGGGACTGGTCAACTGCGCCAAGCAATCGCAGGGATTTACGGTTTGGCGAGTGCCAAGAAGATGATTGAAATTGAGAATTCGGATCTTGATTTCGAAATTTCTGGCTTTGTGTCCTTGCCTGAATTGACTCGAGCTAATCGCAACTATATCAGCCTCTTCATCAATGGCCGTTATATCAAGAACTTCCTACTCAATCGTGCTATTCTTGACGGCTATGGTAGTAAGCTTATGGTAGGTCGTTTTCCACTGGCTGTCATTCACATTCATATCGACCCTTATCTAGCGGATGTCAATGTGCATCCAACCAAGCAAGAGGTGCGAATTTCCAAGGAAAAAGAATTGATGACGCTTGTCTCAGAAGCTATTGCAAATAGTCTCAAGGAACAAACCTTGATTCCAGATGCCTTGGAAAATCTTGCCAAATCGACCGTGCGCAATCGTGAGAAGGTGGAGCAAACTATTCTCCCACTCAAAGAAAATACACTCTACTATGAGAATACTGAGCCGACAAGACCTAGTCAAGCTGAGGTGGCTGATTATCAGGTCGAATTGACTGATGAAGGGCAGGACTTAACCCTGTTTGCCAAGGAAACCTTGGACCAATTGACCAAGCCAGCAAAACTGCATTTTGCAGAGAGAAAACCTGCTAACTACGACCAGCTAGACCATCCAGAGTTGGACCTTGCGAGTCTTGATAAGGTTTATGACAAGCTGGAGCGAGAAGAATCATCCAGCTTCCCAGAATTGGAATTTTTCGGGCAAATGCATGGAACCTATCTCTTTGCCCAAGGGAGAGATGGGCTCTATATCATAGACCAGCACGCGGCGCAGGAACGGGTCAAGTACGAGGAGTATCGTGAGAGCATTGGGAATGTTGACCAGAGCCAGCAGCAACTCCTAGTACCCTATATCTTTGAATTTCCAGCGGATGATGCCCTCCGTCTCAAGGAAAGAATGACACATTTGGAGGAAGTGGGCGTCTTTCTAGCAGAGTACGGAGAAAATCAATTTATTCTACGTGAACATCCTATCTGGATGGCAGAAGAAGAGATTGAATCAGGCATCTATGAGATGTGTGATATGCTACTCTTGACCAAGGAAGTTTCTATCAAGAAATACCGAGCAGAGCTGGCTATTATGATGTCCTGCAAGCGGTCGATTAAGGCCAACCATCGTATTGATGATCATTCAGCTAGACAACTCCTCTATCAGCTCTCTCAATGTGACAATCCCTACAACTGTCCCCACGGACGTCCTGTTTTGGTGCACTTCACCAAGTCGGATATGGAAAAGATGTTCCGACGCATTCAGGAAAATCACACCAGTCTCCGTGAGTTGGGGAAATATTAAACTAAAAGGAAAACTATGTACGAATATTTAAAAGGAATCATTACCAAAATCACTGCCAAATACATTGTTATTGAAATCAATGGTATCGGTTATATCCTGCATGTGGCTAATCCCTATGCTTACTCAGGACAGGTCAACCAAGAAACTCAAATTTATGTGCATCAAGTCGTGCGTGAGGACGCTCATCTGCTTTATGGATTTCGCTCAGAAGACGAGAAAAAGCTCTTTCTCAGTCTGATTTCGGTCTCTGGGATTGGTCCTGTATCAGCTCTTGCTATTATCGCTGCTGATGACAATGCTGGCTTGGTTCAAGCCATCGAAACCAAGAATATTACCTACTTGACCAAGTTCCCTAAAATTGGCAAGAAAACAGCCCAGCAGATGGTGCTGGACTTGGAAGGCAAGGTAGTAGTTGCTGGAGATGACCTTCCTGCTAAGGTCGCAGTGCAAGCAAGCGCTGAAAACCAAGAATTGGAAGAAGCCATGGAAGCCATGTTGGCACTGGGATACAAGGCGACCGAACTCAAGAAAATCAAGAAATTCTTTGAAGGAACGACAGATACAGCTGAGAACTATATCAAGTCGGCCCTTAAAATGTTGGTCAAATAGGAGCAGAGCATGACAAAACGTTGTTCGTGGGTCAAGGTGACCAATCCGCTCTACATTGCCTATCATGATGAGGAGTGGGGTCAACCCCTCCATGATGACCAAGCATTGTTTGAGTTGTTGTGTATGGAAACCTATCAGGCTGTGCTGAGAGCTTTCTTCTATACTAATAGACGAAAGGGTGTGAAAATGATTTTTAAATGATACTGTGGAACGGAACAGTAGCCCTAGTATTGACTACTGTCGTTTCTATTCATATTGGCTATTCTAGGACTGAGATGAAAAAATCTATAAATGCTCAGAATAAAATTGAACCCGCAAATCTCCCCAAAACAATGGTGAGTCATGTACTTGTATTATTCCGAAAAAATACACCTCTGGTGCAGTGAGACAAATTGGTGTATCTTATAGTGGCTTCGTAGATGAAAGCTATACTCTACTATCACTCTTTGATGATGTAGAACAAATTGAAAAAGATAATAGACTTCAGACAGCTATTGATGTTGTCAGAGAACAGTTTGGTTTTTTAGCCATACAAAAAGGAACCGTCCTAACTGAAGGTTCCAGAAATATTGAACGCAGTAAACTTATCGGTGGTCATTCCGCGGGTGGATTGGAGGGATTAAAATGAAACAAGAAAAAAATACAGTACAATTTTCAGAAATCCGTAGCAAAGGATGTAATGATATTGAAATGCTTGAAAGATTTTTACATGGAATCGTTGAAACAGCAACTTCAAAACTTCGTCAGAGAAAACTCAAAACAACTGAAATATCGATACGACTAGTACATGCTAAATCTGAAAACCGATTACCATTGGAATTTACATTTAGCATTAAGCCAACAAGCTCATCTGTGATAATCTATACTGAGGTAATCAATCGCTTTAAAGAATGTTACACAGGTGGGGGAATTCAAGGTTTTACGATTCAATTTGATAAAAATACCCTTGCCTCTGCATAGAAAGGATTTGATATGATTGACCGTTCATATTTACCATTTCAATCAGCAAGAGAGTACCAGGATACAAAGATGCAAAAATGGATGGGCTTTTTCCTATCTGAACATGCATCAGCACTCTCTGATGATACAAACAAAGTAACGTACATGTCTGACTTATCACTAGAGAAGAAATTATTACTCCTCAGTCAAGTATACGCCGGGCAGCTACGCACACGCATTCAAGTGATTGAAAAAAACAAGCGTGTTTCCTACACTGGAACAATACCAAGTCTGACCAAAGATTTCATTTTGATAAAAACTACAACAGGTCACATCAATTTGAAATTAAAAGACATTATTAGTATTGAACTTGTCGAGGAGGTGCTCTATGAATCAGCTTGAGTTTCAGCGTAATCACCTACAAATGGACTATTATAGCGAGAGCTACCAAGATTTTGAACGTGACTTCTACCGCTACTCTAACATGAATATTCCATTGACCTTCCTAACTGATGATATCCTAAAAACAATGGCGACTTCACGTAAGAATTACTTTGTCCTCAATAAGGAAAAGTCCAGAGATAACCGCGATCACTTCTTCATATTTGAAGTAAGTACCGTAGATGAGAATCCGCTAATCTATCATTATACATATAAGAAAACTACAATATATTTAGCAGAAAAATAGGAGCAGTTCAATTGACTGTTCCTATTTTTAATATTCATAAAATCTAAAGTCTTTATACTCTTTAACAATGGAGTCGCCAACCAGAACAGACTATACTGACCAGCGACTACCTTAAATTTAATGTTTCAGATTTATTTTCTTATCTCTAATTTCATAAACTACATCTGCTACATTTTCGAGTAATCGTTTATCGTGGGTGATAAACACGATAGTTCCGGTGTACTCCTTCATTAGTATTTCCAAAGCCTCTAAACTTGGTATGTCAAGGAAGTTACTGGGTTCATCCATTATTAGGATGTTATATCTACCCATGAGCATTTTAGCAAGCAACAATTTTATAATTTCTCCACCGCTTAAAACAGATAAACTTTTTCCAATATCGTTCTGTTTGAACCCCATAGATGCTAGCACTGAACGAATTTCTGATATATTGTAGTCACAATCCTTCTGCATAAACTCCATAACATTCTGATTACTGTTGTACTTGTAACCATTCTGTGCAAAGTAACCTATTTTTGCCTTAGGCGAAATAGAAATTCCTTCTTCATGGTTTAAGATCATTTGGATTAAAGTTGTTTTTCCGATTCCATTACCACCAGTTAACGCCACTTTTGCTCCTAACGGAATTTGAAAAGATGCATTTTCAAACAGAGCCTTATCCCCAAATACTTTATTAATTTCTGCACCGACTATAGGGTATGGATTATGGAGCTCCAATGCTTTACTTTGCCTGAAACGAATTCTGCGAATGCCTTCCGGAGCTTCTACTTTTCCTAAGGCCGCAATCCTGTGCTCTAGGGTTTTAGCAGCATTATACATCTTTTTTTCCTTACTTCCTATTGATTTTTGATGAGCTAAACGCCCTCCGTCTTCAGTACTTTTTTTCTTTGAAGAACCTTTTGCCTTCTGTTCTATTTTACGAGCCTGTTTTCGCTTTTCCTCCGCAGCCCTTTCCAATCGGGCACGTTCCGCAATAAATTGTTCGTATTCTGCAGCTTGGCTCTTACGTTCTTCCTCTTTCTGACGAAGATAATCAGAATAGTTTCCCCAATACTCAGTGATTTTGCCATCTTTCAGTTCCCATATTTTATCTACTATTTCATCAAGAAAATAGCGGTCATGGCTAATAACTAACAGTGCACCTGTAAAATATTTTAGCTGTCCTATTAGAAAATCAATTCCTTCACGGTCTAAATGGCTCGTAGGTTCATCCGCTAAAATACCATGAACCTGTGCCGATAAGGCCTGTGCTATTTTAAGCCTTGTTTCTTCACCACCGCTCATAGTCTGTATATTTAATTGCTCAACACCTAGCTTGCCTACAAGTGCAAAATCTTTTTCCTCCTGCAGAGTTACTTCGTCCAACTGGGGAATATAGGCAAGTTCACCCAGACGATTCATTTTACATCCTGGGGGAGTTAATTCTCCTAAAAGTACCCTGAGTAAAGTGCTTTTTCCAGCACCATTTGCTCCTACTAAACCAATACGGTCATAATCATATACTTCTAATTCATTTATATCTAAAACATCGCGTCCTTTGAATTCCACACGAATGTCTTTTGCTTTTAATATTAATTCCATAACATTTCCTCCAATATTGTTTATTTTAAATCTAATTTTCTAACCTCAGTTATCATTTGGCAAACTATAGCAATGCCAATAATTAAAATACCTGATAGTAAAAACCAATGATTTACACCGATTTTATCAGCAAAGAATCCAGAAAGAATTAACCCAATTGGCATAGCAAGTGACATGATACTTCCGATCAAAGAAAATACACGTCCTAAATATTCAGGCTTAATTTTCTCCTGAAAAAGAGCTGTTTGCACACCGCTATAAAATGGCACCGAAAGCCCCATTATTGCACAGCAAACTACGAATATTACAAATCCATTTGGAGGAAGTATTCCCGAAACGGCTAAACTGGTCCCCATTATAAAAAATGAACTTGTTATTAGTAATACATGCTTTTCGAAGCCCCCTAATCTTCCTAATAATAAGCCTCCTGCTAGCATCCCAAATGCAAAGGAAATTTCCGTAATAGAAATATGCACAGGCGTTCCATTAAAGTGTTCCATGCTTATTAAAGGAAATAGTGCATTGATTGGCATATAAACAAAAGTATATAGTGTTCCTAAGAGTAATAAGGCAAACAATCCTTTGTTTTGTCTCAGAACCACAACTCCTTCTTTCATCTCCCTTATGAAATTTGGTTCTAAACTTTGCACTTGATTACCCAGCTTAGGTATACGTACAATTGCTACCGTAATAGATGCAATCACAGCACCCAATACGTCGATGGCAATAATAGCATTTAAATCCCAAACGGAGTATAAGAGTGCTGCAACTGCCGGACTAACAATATAGCTTATAGACTGCAAAGACTGACTATAGCCTGCGCATTTCGTTAGCTGTTCTTCTGGTACTAAAAGTGGTGTAACCGCATTGAGTGCTGGGGTATGAAAAGCTGTTCCAATGCTACGGATAAACAATACTATCATAATCATCCAGACAGGTAGCTCCATACAGAATGCAACAATAGCAAGCACTGCACCAGCTGCTGCGATAATTAAATCGGCACCAATCATTATCTTCTTCCTATCATGACGATCCACTAGCACACCAATGGCAGGTCCCAAAATCGCATAGGGTAAAAAACCTACTAATGAAGCCATAGACAAGACCATCGCAGATCCTGTTTTTTCTGTAAGGTAAAAAATAATCGCCATTTGCAGGATGGCACTAGTGATTAATGATACTGCTTGCCCTGCCCATATTGCATAAAATTTTCGTTTCCAATTGTTGTATTTTTCCATTTATATTATCTCCTGCATATTATTTTGCTTGAATTTCTATTTTGAATAGCATTCTAGGCAATAAAAAATGCAGGCCAAACCCCACAATGTGGCTTTTGGTCTGCATACATACAATTTGGAAACATTCATATTAAAGACATAGTTAAATAAAGGTATAGTTAAATAACCAATATCCTCACCGTAACTAATGAATGCTCAATATCGTATAAATAAGCACAACAAAAAAGCCTATCATCGGGTATAGATTCTGCTTTTTTTATTGCCAGCTTATCTTAAACGCATTGAGGCTGTCATAGTTTCGGTTCCTCCTACATCTTTGTTTATATCAATTTATAGTATAACACAACAAGATGATATGTTCAATATAAAAGTTATGGAATGAGACTCATACTTCCAATTCGATGCCAGATTTAAAGGATATGACGAAGTTTTCTTCATAGACTGTAACGCTCTGGATTATCTTCCTTAGTAGCAAGCGATTAGCTTTCACAAAATCTTCTGTTTGTAGTTTTAAAAATTCATCAGGATTTTCTAACTCAACCTCAAAATATTTCATTTTACATTCCCTCATTTCATTTATTGATAAATTGAGTTTGCAAAAAAGAGTGGACAATTTTTGTCTACTCTTAACCTTTAAAATAGTTTTTTTTAATCGATTTGAAGTTGCCTAAATTATTACTTATTCGGTAAAATGAAGTATTGCTTTCAACAGATTTCCTTCAACTACACTTCACTTGATTCAAACAAGGTGGGTACATTTCTATTCCCACAAACTCCTTGTCAATGGAAACAAACACGTACCCACAGGGTAAATGGAAATAGAAACTGATAATTTCTAGCTATCACTTCTACTCATTCCAAAAATTTTCTCACTCTGATACTTACCCACCATAAAGCAAAAAGCCTTGCAATCAAGGCTTTCATTATCCCTTTCGTTCAAAGGTTTCTAAGCTTTTACGAGCAGAGCGACACACTCAGCGGTTCGCTATCTCCGTTCTGTCTGCGTGCTAGCACTTGTCAATCACGGACAGCTATCGCATGGGCGGAAGTAAATGCTAATCTTCGTCGTTTTACTCCTTGACTAGCAAACTTACCGCCTCAACATGGTCTGTCTTGGGAAACGGTGCTCAACAAACGTCAAGCTTTCCGAGAAGCCTTTCATGGCTATCACATTCACGCAGTCGCAGAGATGACCGACACCGAATTGGAAAACTTGCTGGAGAATCCAGCCATTATCCGAAATAGAGCCAAGATTTTTGCTACACGCGCTAACGCCCAAGCCTTTCTACGACTACAGGCAGAGTACGGCTCTTTTGATGCCTATCTTTGGTCTTTTGTTGAGGGGAAAACGATCGTTAACGATGTTCCCGATTACCGCCAAGCCCCAGCTAAAACACCTTTGTCTGAAAAATTAGCCAAAGATCTCAAAAAACGAGGCTTCAAGTTCACAGGCCCAGTCGCCGTCTTGTCTTTTCTACAGGCTGCAGGGCTAGTTGATGACCACGAGAACGATTGTGAGTGGAAAAGCGGTCACTAGCATATCTGAGAATATAGAAAAAAGCTGAGAAATTTTTCCCAGCTTTTTATATATACTATTAGATTTGTTAGAGTGAAGTCAAAAAAGTGATTCCACCTAAAATAACACCAGCTGAATTTGGAATGATTAGTATCCAATCCTTCTTAGGTTCCTTTGTCCATCCATAAATAACCCAGATTAAGCAAGATATAGCAGCTGATAAAGGTTGAAATGGTTGAGCTTTATTTCCCTGTAAATTAGCGATAATTTGAGGTATGTAGGCAATAAATACTATAATTCCAATAAAGGCACCAATAGAACCTACGATTCGATTAATTTTTTGTTTTGTCATATACACCTCCTTCAAAAGGATAACATAGAAATTAGCGAAATGCAATAAATTCAGATACAAATTGTAACGAAAACGAATACAAAAGCACAAAAATAGAGAAACTATTTATTTTTTGTTATAGTCAAAGCGAATGACTTGTTCCTGTGCATCTACATGAGCATGGACCCCAAAGGGTACAATTGCTCTTGGAGTTGCGTGGCCGACATTCAGATTATAGACAATCGGGATATTGCTGTCAATAATATCCAATAGTGCCTCTTTATAGTCGTCATAGAAAGTTTCATCCATAGGTTTTCCGACCAAGAGTCCACTGATGACCTCGAATATACCAGTGTTCTTTAAAGTCCGCAACATTTTTTTGAAGTATTCCGGCTCAGGCTTTTCTTCGCTTGTTTCTAGCAAGAGGATTTTTCCTGCCCAGTCTGATAAGTCAGGGAAGAGTTTGTACTTTTGGCAGAGGTCAGTGCTATCTGCGTATCGAGAATTGTCAAAGATATCGTAGAGGGATTCGAGGCAACCGCCGAGGATTTTCCCCTCGAATTGGGCATCTCCTTGCAACAACTCAAAACCGGTATTTGCATGACTGACACGAGGTGTCCCCAGAGCCTTGGGACTAAAATCCGTTCGTTCCTCATACCAAACATTGCTAGGGCGGATTTCTGAGATTCTTCCAGTCTCAATCAATTCTTTAAAGTAGTGAAGGCTATAGGCTAACATTTCCTTGTCTAATTCACAAATATCTGCTAAAAAGGATTGGCCATAAAAAGTCTGGATTCCTAGTTTATGCAACATGAGATGGTTCATGGTTGTATCCGAGAAACCAAGAAAAATCTTTTGTTTGATGACCTTTTGTAGTTGGTCATTTTCAAAAAGATAAGGTAGTAAGCGATAGGTATCGTCTCCACCAATGGCGCATAGGATCATGTCGATGCTATCATCAGAAAAGGCATGAATCAAATCCTCTGCACGCGCTTCAGGATGGTTCTTGATAAAATCTAATCCATTTAGCGAATGGGGTAAAAAGATAGGATTGACTCCCAGGTTCTTGAGACGTTGGACACCCAAGTCTACTTCGTGTTTGACAAAGTCCTCTCCGATAATGCCACTAGATAAACTAACAATACCAATAGTAGAAATCATATCTTATCCTCCTAGAGATAGATTGAGCCTATTTTATCACAAAAGATAAGAGAAAGCTATGTGGGATGTCAGAAGAATACTTTTAATACTCTTCGAAAATATCTTCAAACTACGTCATCTTTATCTTCAACCTCAAAGCTGTGTTTTGAGCAACCTGCATCTAGCTTCCTAGTTTGCTTTTTGATTTTCATTGAGTATAAAACCAAAAAAGTAAGTGAAAAAGCAACTGCACCTGCAGTTGCTTTTATCATTCTTCTTAATAGCGTGTTGGTCCTGCACTAGCACTACGGATATTCAAGCGTTTCTTGAGATAGAAGCGAAGGGCTAGGAGGGCTGCTCCGATAATAGCTAGTGGCAATGGAGCAAGTACTGGATTAAGGCTAGCTGGTAGGAAGCTTGTTGCAAAGAAAACAAGCAACCAAAGGAACATAGAAGCTAGGATAACTAGTACAGATTTCCAGAAAGGTGGACGTTGACTGCGGTCAATATCGGGTCCATAATATTGGTAAACAAAATAGTACATTAAGTAGAAGGCAAATCCACCAACAAGTCCAACTAATAGGAGAGTGACAAATCCATAGCCGAAAGCCTGATCTGCCGCAAAGAAAGTTGTGAGGGCGCTGACGAGGGCAAAGAGGCTAGTGATGAAAAGAGCTGAGTCCATAATCATGAGTTTTGGATTATCATTTTCTTTTGGGTGCTCTTTTTCATATTGTTCCTTGACAGTGAAACTATGAGCCCAATGAGTTGGTGCGCCATAGAGGGAACGAGCAGTTGTACCTTTAGATTGCTCCTCAAGGATTTGGGGAATAACTTCCTCAAAAATAGTCTTGATTTCAGCATCTGTTTTTCCATCTTTGATGAATTGTTGGGTAGCGATGTGGACAAACTCTTGGTTTTTCTTTGTTAATTTTTGTAGATCAATCTGAGACATAGGAACTCCTCTTAGAACCATTTTTTATGGATGAGATAGAGAGTGAGTGAGACACTCATAGCAAAGGCGATAAAGACGATTAACCAGAAGGCATTTGGCTCGCCGTTTAGGGGGATTTCATTATCCTTAAAGTTCATCCCGTAGGCAGAAAAGACCATGGTTGGGATGGACATGACGATGGTCACAAGGGCCAAGGTTTTCATGATGTTGTTCTGGTTGTTGGAAATGATAGAGGCAAAGGTCTCTGTCATAGAATGCAAGACGTTTCCATAAATGTCTGCCATCTCGATGGCCTGTTGGGTTTCAATCAGGGTGTCTTCAAGCAGGTCTTCGTCCTCAAGGTATTTCTTGATATTGCTGGTTGAGCTTGTCAATTTCTTAATCACGCGCTCATTTGTTTTGAGGGAGGCCTTGAAATAGACGATGGTTTTTTCTAATTCCATGAGCTCAATCAATTCTTCATTACGAGTTGATTGATGCAGTTGACTTTCGATTTGTTCACTCTTGCGGTCAATCGAACGAAGGGCTGTTAGGTAAAGCTCTGCATTGCGATAGAGAATCTGAAAGATGAAACGCGAACGCATGAAGGTATAGAAATTACGCAATCGACGGTTGATAAAGACATCGAGGACTGGTAATGGTTCCAAACACGTAGTGATAATGGTTTCCTCAGTGATGATAATACCAAGCGGGATAGTAACGTAATAGGTGCGGTTATTTCTTTCCTCTGTGACTGGAACGTCTACGATAATCAGGGTGTACTCGTCTTCAATGGTAATACGAGACATTTCTTCCGCATCGAGCGGTGCACGAAGGTCGGCAATATCAATATCGAAGGCGTTAGCGATTTCGAGTGATTCATTTTGAGTCGGATTGACGAGATTGATCCAAGTACCCGGTTCAAGTGTATCGATCTCTTTAAATTCAGTTGTTGTAGAGAGAAAAACTTGTTTCATATCCCTTATCCTTTCTCATTTTTCAGATTTTTTCACACCGTACTATTATACTACAAATTCAGCCTTTTGGGTAATAGAATCTCACTTTTTTTGGTATAATGGTAAGCAATAATGGACTAGAAAGAACAAAGATGCAAGATAAAATTGTCATTCATGGGGCGCGTGCCCATAATTTAAAAAATATTGATGTGGAGATTCCGCGAGACAAGTTGGTTGTCGTGACCGGTTTGTCAGGTTCAGGGAAATCCAGTTTGGCCTTTGACACCCTCTATGCGGAGGGACAACGTCGCTATGTGGAGAGTTTGTCAGCCTACGCTCGCCAGTTCTTGGGCAATATGGAGAAGCCTGATGTAGATGCCATTGATGGTCTCAGCCCAGCTATTTCCATCGACCAAAAAACGACTAGCAAAAATCCTCGCTCGACAGTGGGAACAACGACAGAAATCAATGACTATCTGCGTCTCCTCTACGCACGTGTGGGGACGCCTTACTGTATCAACGGGCATGGGGCTATCAAGGCTTCTTCTGTGGAGCAAATTGTGGATAAGGTTTTGGAGTTACCTGAACGCCAGCGCCTGCAAGTTTTAGCTCCGGTCATCCGCAAGAAAAAAGGCCAACATAAGAGTGTTATCGAGAAGGTTCAGAAAGATGGTTATGTTCGTGTCCGTGTGGATGGGGAAGTCTATGATGTGACCGAAGTGCCAGAGTTATCCAAGAGCAAGCAACACAATATCGATGTCGTGGTTGACCGTATTGTTATCAAGGAGGGCATTCGTAGTCGTCTCTTTGATTCCATTGAGGCTGCCCTTCGTATTGCAGAAGGTTATGTCATTATCGACACGATGGACGATTCGGAGTTGCTCTTCTCTGAGCATTATGCCTGCCCAGTTTGTGGCTTTACTGTTCCAGAGTTAGAGCCACGTCTCTTCTCCTTCAATGCTCCTTTTGGTTCTTGTAGTGAGTGTGATGGTTTGGGTATTAAGCTGGAGGTGGATACTGATTTGGTAGTGCCAGACGCTAGTAAAACGCTACGTGAGGGAGCCTTGGCCCCTTGGAATCCTATCTCATCTAACTACTATCCAAACATGCTGGAACAAGCTATGACAGCTTTTGGAGTGGATATGGATAAGCCCTTTGAAGACTTGTCAGAAGAAGACAAGAACTTGATTCTCCACGGATCAGATGGCAAGGAATTCCATTTCCACTATGAAAATGAATTTGGTGGTGTGCGCGATATTGACATTCCTTTTGAAGGAGTTGTCAATAATATCAAGCGTCGCTATCACGAGACAAACAGCGATTACACTCGCACCCAGATGCGTCTCTACATGAATGAGCTGACCTGCGGAACCTGTCATGGTTACCGTCTTAACGACCAGGCCTTGTCTGTCCGTGTGGGTGGTGAGAACGGGCCACATATCGGAGAAATTTCAGACCTGTCTATCGCAGACCACTTGGACTTGGTGAGACAGCTAACCTTGTCTGAAAATGAAGCCATCATTGCTCGCCCTATTCTCAAGGAAATCAAGGACCGCTTGACCTTCCTTAATAACGTGGGCCTTAACTATCTGACCCTGTCACGTTCGGCAGGAACCCTTTCAGGTGGGGAAAGTCAGCGTATTCGCTTGGCAACTCAGATTGGTTCTAACCTATCAGGTGTCCTCTATATCCTAGATGAGCCATCGATTGGGCTCCACCAGAGGGATAATGACCGTCTGATTGCCAGTCTCAAAAAGATGCGTGACTTGGGCAATACTCTCATCGTGGTAGAACACGACGAAGATACCATGCGTGAGGCTGATTATCTGATTGACGTTGGTCCCGGTGCAGGTGTTTTTGGTGGGGAAATTGTTGCGGCAGGTACGCCTAAACAGGTAGCTCGTAACAGTAAGTCTATCACAGGCCAGTACTTGTCAGGCAAACGTGCCATTCCAGTGCCAACAGAGCGCCGTACTGGAAATGGTCGTTTTATCGAAGTGATAGGAGCGCGTGAGAACAATTTGCAAAATGTTACTGCTCGCTTCCCACTAGGAAAATTTATCGCAGTGACAGGCGTGTCGGGCTCAGGGAAATCAACCTTAATCAACAGCATCCTCAAAAAAGCCATTGCCCAGAAGCTCAACCGTAATTCAGACAAGCCTGGTAAATTTAAGACTATTACAGGGATTGAGCATGTAGACCGCTTGATTGACATTGACCAGAGTCCTATCGGACGAACGCCGAGGTCCAACCCTGCTACCTATACAGGAGTTTTTGACGATATACGTGACCTATTTGCTCAGACAAATGAAGCCAAGATTCGAGGCTACAAGAAGGGGCGTTTCAGTTTCAATGTCAAGGGTGGTCGCTGTGAAGCCTGCTCAGGTGACGGGATTATCAAGATTGAGATGCACTTCTTGCCAGATGTTTATGTGGCTTGTGAGGTCTGCCACGGAACTCGCTACAACAGTGAAACCCTAGAAGTTCACTACAAGGAAAAGAATATCTCGCAGGTCTTGGATATGACCGTCAACGATGCAGTGGAATTCTTCCAACATATTCCAAAGATTCAACGTAAACTTCAGACCATCAAGGATGTGGGACTGGGATATGTAACGCTAGGGCAACCTGCTACCACCCTTTCTGGGGGAGAAGCCCAGCGTATGAAGTTGGCTAGCGAACTTCACAAACGATCGACAGGAAAATCTTTCTACATTCTGGATGAGCCGACGACAGGACTCCATACAGAGGATATCGCTCGCTTGCTCAAGGTTTTAGCTCGCTTTGTAGACGATGGCAATACGGTCCTTGTTATCGAGCACAATCTGGATGTTATCAAGACGGCAGACCATATTATTGACTTGGGACCTGAGGGCGGTGTCGGTGGTGGAACCATCATCGCAACAGGAACTCCAGAAGAAGTAGCGGCCAATGAAGCCAGCTACACAGGACATTATTTGAAAGGAAAATTACATCATGAATAAACGCGTACAAGCATTTTTAGCTAAAATGCAAGAAAAAGAACTAGATGGTATCATCATCAATAACCTTAAAAACGTCTATTACCTGACTGGTTTTTGGGGTTCAAACGGAACAGTCTTTATCAGCCGTGACCGTCAGGTCCTGGTGACAGACTCTCGCTATATCATTGCAGCCAAGCAAGAAACCAGTGGTTTTGAAATCGTAGCAGATCGTGATGAATTAGCTGTTATTGCAGGCATTGTTAAGGATATGGGCTTGTCTCAAATCGGTTTTGAGGATGAGATTTCGGTCTCTTATTATCACCGTATGCAGGCAGCCTTTGAAGGAATTGACTTGCTTCCACAAACTCAGTTTGTCGAAGGTCTTCGTATGATTAAGGATGAAGCGGAGATTGCAGCTATTCGCAAGGCTTGTTCTATCTCAGACCAAGCTTTCCGCGATGCACTTGACTTTATTAAGCCAGGAAAGACTGAGATTGAGATTGCCAACTTCCTTGACTTCCGCATGCGTGAGTTGGGAGCATCTGGCTTGTCTTTTGACACCATTCTAGCTAGCGGTATCAATTCTTCTAAACCCCATGCCCATCCTATGCACAAACCAGTGGAGCTGGGAGAAGCTATTACCATGGATTTCGGCTGCCTCTATGACCACTATGTCAGCGATATGACACGAACTATCTACTTGGGGCATGTCAGCGATGAGCAGGCAGAAATTTACAATACGGTTTTGAAAGCCAATCAAGCCTTGATTGATCAGGCTAAGGCAGGATTAGGTTTCCGTGACTTTGACAAAATCCCTCGTGATATTATCATCGAGGCAGGTTATGGCGACTACTTTACCCACGGTATTGGACACGGTATTGGACTGGATATCCATGAGGAACCATACTTTAGCCAGACTTCTACAGAAACTATTAAGGCAGGTATGGCATTGACAGATGAGCCAGGTATCTATATCGAAGGCAAATATGGCGTTCGTATCGAGGATGATATCCTGATTACAGAGACAGGTTGTGAATTGTTGACCTTAGCTCCAAAAGAGTTGATAGTTATTTAAGAGTTAAACAACTCAAATGATTGACTTTTAAATTTTAAAGGTTTATACTGAAAGACGAAAACGGTAGGTGAGGCTACCATAGGGATACGGATGACTACCGCAAAGCAGTGGAGACACTACTCGTTGGTCAACAGTCCTGGTCGCGAAGGCCAAGACTAAGCTCATTACATTGCCCTATGGAGTTAAAGCTTGAACGAAAAACAGATAATTAGTTTTTTAATCCTGCCATTTTATGGTGGGATTTTCTACTGTTTAAATCAAAGAAAGGAGATAGACGATGCAAATTGACGATCATCCGGAACCGCACATACACAGCCAATCGCTGATTTGTGTCGTTCTGCCCTTATAAAGTGATTGGTCTCTGTGTATGAAACACATCATTCATACAGATAGGAGAAACCAATGAAAACTACAAAAGAAAGATTAGCAACAGCTATTCATACATCTTTAAACGAAACTCTATCTTTTTATAAGACAAGTCTAACAGGCTTGACTGAGGAGCAGGTGGAGAAAAATCGTGACCTATATGGCGAAAATACCATCACAAAGGGTCAAGAAGACAGTATCCTCAAAAAGATTTACGAATCCATTATCAATCCTTTTACGATCATCTTACTGGTCATCGCCGTGATTTCCTTGGTGACCAATGTCTGGTTGGCAAAACCAGGTCAAGAGGATCCGACGACTTCTATTATCATCGTTGTCCTAGTCCTCATTTCTGGTGGCATACGCTTTGTCCAAGAACTCCGTAGTGATAAGGCTGCGACCAATCTATCAAAAATGATTGTCAACACAGCGACTGTCATTCGTCAAGGAGAAATCCAAGAAGTACCTATCGATGATTTGGTAGTGGGTGACGTGGTTAAATTAAGCGCTGGAGACATGATTCCAGCAGATCTTCTTTTATTTGAGTCGCGCGATTTCTTTGTACAACAGTCGGGCTTGACAGGTGAAAGTGAATCGGTTGAAAAATTGGCCTTGACCAAGGCAACAGTTCAACAATCTGATAGTCTGCTAGAAGCAGAAGCGCTCGCCTTTATGGGAACCAATGTCTTGTCTGGTAGTGCCAAGGCCGTGGTTTTAGCAGTTGGTGATGATACCATGATGGGAGCCATTGAGCAGACTTTGAACACCTATGACGAGCCTACTTCGTTTGAACGGGAGATGAATAGTATTTCGTGGCTCTTAATTCGTTTGATGCTGGTCATGGTGCCCATCGTTTTCTTGTCCAATGGTTTAACAGATGGAGATTGGTTAGAAGCTGGCGTATTTGCTTTGAGTGTTGGTGTTGGATTGACACCTGAGATGCTTCCTATGATTATCACGGCCAGTCTAGCAAAAGGCTCCATCATTATGGCCAAGGAAAAAGTGGTTATCAAGAAACTCAATGCCATACAGGACTTAGGGGCGATTGATATTTTGTGTACAGATAAGACAGGAACTCTAACCCAAGACGAAATTGTCCTTGAATATCCCTTGGACATCCACGGACGCTTGGATTTGACCGTCTTGAGACGAGCTTATCTCAATTCTTATTTTCAAACGGGCTTGAAAAATTTGATGGACAGAGCCATCATCAAACGGACTGAAAAGGAAGCAAAAGAACACGCCCTCTTGCAAAATCTGGCTCAAACTTTTCAAAAAATAGATGAGCTTCCCTTTGATTTTGAACGTAGACGGATGAGTGTTATCGTTAAGGATGAACACGAAGTTGTTAGTTTGGTAACCAAGGGTGCCCTAGAGGAAATGTTGACGATTTCCAGTTATGCGGAATACCATGGAGTGATTACTCCCTTGACAGATGTTATTAGAGAAGAAATTTTAGCAGAAGTCAGACAACTAAATCAACAAGGTTTGCGTGTCTTGGGAGTGGCCTATAAGTCAGGTTTGAGGGAAGGTCATGCCTATACAGTTGATGATGAAGGGGATATGATTCTAACTGGTTATTTAGCCTTCCTAGATCCTCCTAAACCATCTGCAGCACCAGCAATTAAGGCTCTGTTAGAACATGGGGTTCAAACAAAGATTTTGACGGGAGACAACGAAAAAGTTACCCAAGCAGTCTGTGAAAAGGTTGGTTTGGATATCAATCAGATGCTGTTAGGATCTGAAATTGATCAGATGAGTGATCAAGAATTGGCCCAAGCCGTAGAGGAGGTAACCGTCTTCGCCAAACTTTCACCTGACCAAAAAGCGAGGATTATTTTGCAATTTAAGGCTAACGGTCATGCTGTCGGCTATATGGGAGATGGGATCAATGATGCTCCTTCTATGAAAGTTGCAGATGTGGGGATTTCTGTTGATACAGCAGTAGATATTGCCAAAGAAACAGCTGATGTTATCCTACTTGATAAGGATCTAATGGTGCTTGAAAAAGGACTTGTTGAAGGTCGTAAGGTCTATGCCAATATGACCAAATATATCAAAATGACAGTGAGTTCTAATTTTGGGAATATCTTATCCCTATTGGTCTCTGGAATCTTTTTGCCATTTTTACCAATGGCACCAGTCCATTTGATTATCCTAAATCTAGTCTATGATTTGTCTTGTATTGCCTTGCCTTTTGATAAGGTGGATAAAGATTTTTTGAGAAATCCGCATACTTGGGAAGCTAAGTCCATCACACGTTTCATGGTTTGGATGGGGCCTATATCTTCTGCCTTTGATATTTTGACCTTTATTTTGCTCTATTTTATCATTGTACCCATGACGACAGGTCAAGCCTATGTCCATGGAGCGGAGTCTGCCGTAGGATTTATTGTCTTGTTTCAGACAGGTTGGTTTATTGAGTCCATGTGGTCACAGACCATGGTTATCCATATGCTGCGTTCAGCCAAAATTCCCTTTTTACAAAGTCGTCCAGCTTGGCTAGTCCTTGTGACAACCTTATTGGCTGCAGCCTTTGTGACCTTCCTTCCCTACAGTCCACTCGCAATCCTACTTCATCTAACTCCATTAAAACCGATTTATTTCATCTTTTTGCTTTTCATCATTATTTTGTATATGATTAGCGTGACAATTGTGAAAAAAATCTATATCAAGAAATATCAAGAATGGCTGTAAATTTCATTTTGTCAAGAAAAAAGTACGAAAATGACGAAAAAAGTCAAAAAAATTTAAAAATAGGTCGCAAGTCGGATGTTTTTTATGGTATAATAGACTAAACTGATAGTAACATGTAGCGAAAGGGGTAGGTACATGATTAAAATTTATACAGTCTCAAGTTGTACTAGCTGTAAAAAAGCAAAAACCTGGCTCAATGCCCACCAGTTAAGTTATAAAGAACAAAACCTTGGTAAAGAAGGAATTACGCGAGAAGAATTACTGGATATTCTGACAAAAACAGATAACGGAATAGCCAGCATCGTTTCGTCTAAAAATCGCTATGCCAAAGCCCTTGGAGTGGATATCGAAGATTTGAGTGTCAACGAAGTCCTCAATCTGATTATGGAAACACCGAGAATTTTAAAGAGCCCAATCCTTGTAGATGAAAAACGCCTGCAAGTTGGCTATAAGGAAGACGATATTCGTGCCTTCCTACCACGCTCTGTCCGTAATGTAGAAAATGCAGAAGCACGTTTGCGTGCAGCTCTATAAACATCAAGGCTGGGAGCAACTCCCAGTCTTATTCTATTTTAATTTCAAAAAGAAAGAAGAAAGAGATGAAAAAAATAGTTCTTGTTAGTCTAGCTTTCCTTTTTGTCCTAGTTGGTTGCGGACAGAAAAAAGAAACTGGACCAGCTACAAAAACAGAAAAGGATACGCTTCAGTCGGCATTGCCAGTTATTGAAAATGCCGAGAAGAATACAGTTGTGACCAAGACTTTGGTCTTGCCCAAGTCAGATGATGGCAGCCAGCAAACCCAAACCATTACATACAAGGACAAGACTTTTTTGAGCTTAACGATTCAACAAAAACGTCCAGTTTCTGATGAGTTGAAGACTTATATCGACCAACATGGAGTGGAAGAAACTCAAAAAGCTCTTCTGGAGGCAGAGGAGAAGGATGAGGCTATCATAGAAGCTCGTAAATTAGCAGGATTTAAGCTTGAAACTAAACTATTGAGTGCAACCGAACTTCAAACAACGACTAGTTTTGATTTTCAAGTTTTGGATGTCAAGAAGGCTTCTCAGTTAGAATATTTGAAGAACATTGGTTTAGAAAATCTCTTGAAGAATGAACCAAGCAAATATATTTCAGACAGATTGGCAAATGGCGCGACAGAACAATAGAAAATCCAAATAAATAGACTACCTGAATTGTAGAAGGTAAGGAATTATGCTATAATGGTACTATTCTAAGGAAAGAGGGTGTTAGAATGGGATTTACTGAAGAAACAGTACGTTTTAAATTGGACGATTCCAATAAAAAAGAAATTAGCGAAACTCTGACTGATGTTTATGCTTCGTTGAACGATAAGGGCTACAACCCAATCAACCAAATCGTAGGTTACGTATTGAGTGGAGACCCTGCCTACGTTCCTCGTTATAATAATGCACGAAATCAAATCCGTAAGTATGAGCGTGATGAAATCGTTGAGGAATTGGTCCGCTACTACCTTAAAGGACAAGGAGTCGATCTATAACCTATGAGAATTATGGGATTGGACGTCGGTTCAAAAACGGTAGGGGTGGCGATTAGCGATCCGCTCGGTTTTACAGCTCAAGGGCTTGAAATCATCCAAATCAATGAGGAGCAAGGCCAATTTGGTTTTGATCGCGTTAAGGAGTTGGTTGATACTTACAAGGTGGAACGATTTGTAGTGGGTTTGCCTAAAAACATGAACAATACAAGCGGACCGCGCGTGGAAGCTAGTCAAGCATACGGAGCAAAGCTAGAAGAGCTTTTTGGTTTACCAGTAGACTATCAAGATGAACGCTTGACAACAGTGGCCGCTGAGCGTATGTTGATTGAACAAGCAGATATCAGCCGCAATAAGCGCAAGAAAGTCATTGATAAGTTAGCAGCTCAGCTGATTTTACAAAATTATTTAGATAGAAAATTTTAATATAAAGGAGAGGCTATGTCACACGATCATAACCACGACCACGAAGAACGTGAATTAATTACACTAGTAGATGAACAAGGAAATGAAACCTTGTTTGAAATCCTTTTGACCATTGACGGAAAAGAAGAATTTGGTAAAAACTATGTCCTTCTAGTACCAGTTAACGCAGAAGAAGACGAAGACGGACAAGTTGAAATCCAAGCTTACTCATTCATCGAAAACGAAGATGGAACAGAAGGCGAATTGCAACCAATCCCAGAAGACTCGGAAGACGAATGGAACATGATTGAAGAAGTCTTCAATAGTTTTATGGAGGAGTGATACAGTCTGGGAGACTGTATCACCCCAACTCCTAGAAATTGGAAGAGTTGGAACGTCCAGTGGACGTGTTTAGCCCTGCGCTAGAAATTAGAAACGCAGGCACATCCAGTGAACATTTTTACCCCAGTTCCTTTAAATAAGAGAGAACTGGTAAGTCCGGGGATGTTTTTAGCTCTCGTTAACATTTATAGTAGCTAGTTATTAGCTAACCAGGTAAGAGGTTGGGACGAAAATCCTGACCTCATTTTTTGTTATCTACAGAATTTTGCGAGATAATTGATTAGACTTTTGTCAAGGAGATGTATATGTTTGAAGTAGAAGAATGGCTCCATAGTCGGATTGGTTTGAATTTTCGATCAGGTTTGGGCCGAATACAGCAAGCGGTGGATTTGTTAGGAAATCCTGAGCAGTCTTACCCTATTATCCACGTAACAGGAACTAATGGAAAAGGTTCTACCATTGCTTTTATGAAGGAATTATTTATGCGGCATGGAAAGAAAGTTGCGACTTTTACCTCCCCTCATATTGTCTCCATCAATGACCGAATCTGTATTAATGGACAACCAATAGCTGATGCAGACTTTATCCGTTTGGCTGATCAGGTCAAGGAGATGGAAAAGACGCTTTTGCAAACTCATGACCAGTTGTCCTTTTTTGAATTGCTGACCTTGATTGCTTTTCTTTATTTTAGGGAGCAAGAAGTGGATTTGGTTTTATTAGAAGTGGGAATTGGTGGTTTACTTGACACGACCAATGTGGTAACTGGAGAGATTGCTGTCATCACTTCCATCGGACTTGACCATCAGGAAACCTTGGGGGATAGTCTAGAAGCAATCGCAGAGCAGAAAGCTGGTATTTTCAAGGCTGGTAAAAAGGCAGTGATTGCTAAGCTGGCTCCAGAAGCTAGACTTGTCTGTCAGAAAAAAGCAGGATTTTTAGCTGTTGACCTTTATCAGGCAGGTCAAGATTTTTCAATGCTGAATGGCGATTTTTCAAGTTCTTTACTAAATATTTCACAGCTGAAAATAGGATTGGAAGGAGCTTACCAGCAGGAGAATGCGGCCTTGGCGTTGCAAACGTTTCTTCTTTTTATGGGAGAAAGAAAGGAAGTTGTTGATGAGCAGGTTGTAAGACAGGCTTTGGAGAAGACCCATTGGGCTGGCCGTTTGGAGCGTATTCGTCCGCAGATATACTTGGACGGTGCTCATAACCTTCCTGCCTTGACTCGCCTGGTGGAGTTTGTCAAAGAAAAAGAGCAGGAAGGCTATCGACCTCAAATCCTCTTTGGAGCCTTGAAACGTAAGGATTATCAAGGGATGTTAGGTTATCTGACTGAGAATTTGCCTCAGGTGGAACTCAAGGTGACTGGTTTTGACTATCAAGGTTCTCTGGATGAGACAGATGTAACAGGTTACCATGTAATTCCCTCTTACCGAGAATTTATCAGCAGTTTTGAAGAAAGAGCTGATACCAAGGACTTGTTATTCATTACAGGGTCTCTCTATTTTATCTCAGAAGTACGGAGCCACATACTGGGGCATGAGCAGATAAATTGACCTCTCTAGCAAGTCTTAGTCTCTTAGTAGCTTGTTCGCAAAGGACTCAACAGTTTCAACAGCCAGCAGCTCAACCGCAAACACAACAAACTCAGCAATCACAATCTGCTGCTTCATCTTCCACAGAAAATAGCAACCAGGCAGCAACAAGTTCTTCACAAAATGCGCCTGAGGCTCAACCAACTAATATTGATGGAACTTATACTGGTCAGGACGAAGGAGACCGTATCACTTTAGTGGTAACTGGAATAACTGGTACCTGGACTCAGGTAGGAACTGACGGGGAACAAGAAATCAAACAGGTTAGGTTCGACGCTGCTAATCAACGCATGATTATTGGTGATGATGTCAAGATTTATGCAATCAATGGCAACCAGATGATTATTGATGATATGGATAGAGAAGCGTTTGATTGCATTGTTTTATCAAAATAGACTAGAAAGAGACTGGATTTTTCGGTCTCTTTTGCTTTTGCTCAGAAAAATGATTATAAATACTTGCCTTTTACCGAATACCTGCGTTATACTAGTATTAATTACCTGTTTTTAGCATTCATACTCTTCGAAAATCTCTTCAAACCACGTCAGCTTCCATCTGCAACCTCAAAACAGTGTTTTGAGCAACCTGCGACTAGCTTCCTAGTTTGCTCTTTGCTTTTCATTGAGTATCAAAATATCAAGGAGGGGATATGAAATATAGAAAATTTCAATTATTGATGTCCAAGTATGGCTTTAGTCTTTCGATTATGCTACTTGAACTTTGTCTTGTTTTTGGTCTCTTTCTTTATTTAGGGCGCATGGCCCCCATTCTATGGGTAATTATCTTAATTTTTATGAGTATAGCGACTGTTGTCGCAATTGTCAATCGCTCAATGGCGCCTGAAAGCAAAGTAATGTGGTTAGTGGTAACTTTTGTTCCTGTCATTGGCCCCTTGCTCTATCTGATGTTTGGTGAAAGGCGATTGTCCAAAAAAGAAATTAAGCAGTTGGACAAACTGGCTTCCATGCATTTTCGGGAGGATAACAGTAAACCTCTCCGCCAGAAATTGAAGGAAGATGATAAGGCGGCTTACGGAGTTATCAAATCGTTGTTGAGTATGGATAGCAATGCCGACGTCTATGATCGAACGGATACACAATTTTTTGCATCTGGTGAAAGCATGTGGCAACATATGCTGGAAGATCTCAAGAAAGCTGAAAAGTTTATCTTTCTAGAGTATTATATTGTCGAAGAAGGTTTGATGTGGAATAGCATACTAGATATACTAGAGCAAAAGGCAGCTCAGGGTGTAGAGATCAAGATGCTCTATGATGATATTGGCTGTATGGCGACTTTACCTGGCGACTATACTATTCAGCTTCGTAGTCGAGGAATTGAAGCCCATAAGTTTAACAAGGTGATTCCTCGTTTGACGGTGGCTTACAACAATCGGGACCATCGTAAAATCCTTGTCATAGATGGTCAGGTAGCCTATACAGGAGGCATTAACTTAGCCGATGAGTACATCAATCATGTAGAACGCTTTGGCTACTGGAAGGACAGTGGGATTCGCATAGATGGTCCTGGTGTCAAGGTTCTAACCCGTCTCTTTTTGATGACTTGGTACATCAATCGTGGGGAAATCAGCGATTTTGACCAGTATCACTTGGAAAATCAGCCTTGTTCTGGCCAAGGGCTCTGCATTCCTTACGGTAGTGGACCCAAGCCCATCTTCCGTACCCAGGTAGGGAAAAAAGTCTATCAAAGTTTGATTAATCAGGCTACCGATTCAGTCTATATCACAACCCCCTATTTGATTATTGACTATGATTTAACAGAGAGTATTAAAAATGCGGCCATGAGGGGTGTTGATGTCCGCATCGTGACCCCTTTCATTCCAGATAAGAAATTAATCCAGCTCATAACAAGAGGGGCCTATTCGGATTTGTTGTCGGCGGGAGTAAGGATTTTTGAGTATAGTCCAGGCTTTATCCACAGTAAACAAATCCTAGTGGATAAGGACTTTGCTGCAGTTGGAACGATTAATTTAGATTATAGAAGTTTGCTTCACCACTATGAAAATGCAGTCTTGCTATATAAAACAGAATCAATCACTGAGATTCAAAAAGATTTTCAAGAGATTTTTTCGGTATCACAAGAAATTTTCCCTCATACGATAAAAAATAGCTGGTATCAAAAGCTTGTAAAAGAAATCGCCCAGTTATTCGCCCCTATCTTATAAGAAATCTAGGACTGAGGACACAAACCAGTCCTATTTTTCTTGTCTTTTACGAATAAGAAGATGTAGGAGGAAAGATGCTGACCCAGAAAGAATTGAACTATATCATGACATTTAAACAGACGCATTTACATCGATTTCGGGAAATTGAAACCTTTGTGAAACTATGCAAAAAATCACTCAAACAGCCATCGCAAGCTGACAATCCTAGGACTTTTTGATATACTAAGACAGATAAATTGAATAGGAGAAACGATATGAGTGTGTATGGTAGAGTAGAAGAAGTTCATCAGGAGAATCGTGAACCTCTAGAATACCAAATCGAACAAGAATCGCATCATCGTGAATCAAGTCGTCTTCCTTTGGTAAAAATCTTACTATGGAGTACGCTTGTAACAGGGATAACTCTAGGAGTACCGCTATTACTCGATTTAATGAGTGCACAGGAAGTGCAGGATTTTTATGCAGGTTGGGCCCTTCATCAGACAGGGAAGATTTACAGCGACTATTATGGAAGTCAAGGTTTGCTTTATTATTTGCTGACTTACGTGACTCAGGGCGGATTTTTCTTTGCCATCTTTGAGTGGTTAGCCTTGGTAGCAGGAGGATTTTTCCTCTTTCGATCGGCGGACACCTTGACAGAGCAAGGAGACCAAGCTGGACAAGTGGTGACTATTTTTTACATGCTAGTTACAGGTCTTGCTTTTGGTGGAGGTTATGCGACTCTTTTAGCACTTCCCTTCTTATTCGCGGCCTTTAGTTTAGTTGCGGCTTACCTAAGCAATCCAAGCCATGATAAGGGATTTGTACGGATTGGGCTGTCTTTGGCAGGCGGATTTTTCTTTGCTCCCTTGTCATCGCTCCTGTTTATTGCTGTAGTGAGTTTAGGCTTGTTGGTCTTTAACCTTGGGCATAGACGCTTTGCACATGGATTTTATCAGTTTCTTGCAGTGGCTTTAGGTTTCTCACTGGTCTTTTATCCAACTGCCTACTATAGTGTTGCAACAGGAAGTTTTGAGGATGCGATTAGTGGAATTTTGTATCCAATTCATTCCATTCGTTTGGCTTCTGTTTCAGCATTGTTAGAAAATGTTTTGTTTTATGGGTTGTTGACTCTTGGCATGGGAGTTTTGGTTTTTGTCTTTTTAGGCCTCTTTCAATCTAAATCCTCTAAACTATATGTCATCTCAGTGCCTGCGAGTTTGTTCCTAATTTTAGGTTTGGTAGTGATTTTCTTTACACAGGATCCCCTACATGCATCCCGTTTGATGCTCATTTTCCCTGTCTTTCTTCTGCTTTTAGTGTCTAATATTAAGGGGCAACAGAGTGGTCGTAGCGTTAGAAGAAGACGCAGAGAAGAGCCTGTTAGTCTCTGGCATCGCTATATTAAGGGGAATCTTTACCTACCGATTTTAACTTTGTTATATCTTTTGGCTGTTCCTTTTTTGATGAGGTTTGTCCTTTATCCAGTACCTTATCAAGAACGTGAGCGTCTTGCTGATTTGGTGAAAGAGGAGACAAGTACGGAAGATGCTATCTATGCATGGGATGATACTGCAACCCTTTATCGTAAGAGTGAGCGCTTGTCGCCATCGGCTATTTTGTCCCCGTTGCACTATACAGCAACTGAGGAAAATCGGAATAAGCTACTCAATGACTTGAAAGAAAAACAACCCAAGGTGATTGTGGTGAATGATAAGGTAGCAGTCTGGTCTGAAGTGGAAACACTTTTGAAAGAAAATTATCAACCAGTAAAGACTGATTACTCAGAATTCAAAGTCTATAAAATTAAATAACCAAATCAATATCTTGTGTATTTTTAAAAATTTTAGGATTTTTAACACAAGATATTGATTTTTCTTTTTAGAGTGGTATAATACTTTTTAGATATCCTATTTTAGAAAAGAGCATGCATATGATTGCACTAGAAGAAAAAATTACAACCCTACCAACCCTCTTTGTTGAAAAACGAGATGGGAGACGTGTTGTATTTGATGTGGACAAGATTGATAAGGCTCTCCACAAGGCGGCTGACAAGGTTATGGATGTGACACCCTTGGTTGAAAAACGCCTAAATGCTCTGACCGAGCGAATTGTCACAGAAATTCATAGTCGCTTTCCACAGGGAGTTAAGATTTACGAAATCCAAAATATTGTAGAACATGAACTCCTTGAAGCCAAAGAATATGCGCTGGCTGAGGAGTATATTACTTACCGGACACAGAGGGATTTTGAGCGCTCAAAAGCGACAGATATTAACTTTAGTATCCATAAACTGCTCAATAAAGATCAAGCGGTCGTCAATGAAAATGCCAATAAAGACAGCGATGTCTTTAATACTCAGCGTGATTTGACAGCAGGGATTGTTGGGAAATCAATCGGACTGCAAATGCTCCCTAAGCACGTAGCCAATGCCCACCAAAAGGGGGATATCCACTATCACGATTTGGACTACAGTCCCTATACCCCTATGACCAACTGTTGTTTGATTGATTTCAAGGGGATGTTGGAAAATGGTTTTAAGATTGGAAATGCAGAGGTAGAAAGTCCCAAGTCTATCCAGACTGCGACAGCTCAGATTTCCCAAATCATTGCCAACGTTGCTTCTAGCCAGTATGGGGGCTGTTCAGCTGACCGTATCGATGAAGTTTTGGCTCCTTACGCAGAAAAGAATTACAAAAAACACCTCAAAGATGCAGAAGAATGGGTTTTGCCTGAAAAACGGGAAGATTATGCTTGGAAGAAAACGCAAAAGGACATCTATGATGCCATGCAATCTCTCGAGTATGAAATCAACACCCTCTTCACTTCAAATGGCCAAACACCTTTTACTTCACTAGGTTTTGGTCTGGGAACTAGTCGTTTTGAGCGAGAAATTCAAAAAGCTATCTTGACCATCCGAATCAAGGGGCTTGGTTCAGAACACCGCACAGCCATCTTCCCTAAACTCATCTTCACGCTTAAAAGAGGCCTTAACTTGGAAGAAGGGACTCCCAACTACGACATTAAGCAGTTGGCCCTAGAGTGCGCAACCAAACGGATGTACCCAGATGTCTTGTCCTATGATAAGATTGTTGACTTGACAGGTTCTTTCAAGGTTCCTATGGGTTGTCGTTCTTTTCTTCAAGGATGGAAGGATGAGAATGGTGTAGAAGTCAATTCAGGTCGCATGAACCTGGGAGTTGTGACGGTTAACCTGCCCCGTATTGCTCTCGAGTCTGAGGGCGACATGAATAAGTTCTGGGAAATCTTCAACGAGCGTATGAATATCGCAGAAGATGCTCTGGTTTACCGTGTCGAACGCACTAAAGAGGCGACACCAGCGAATGCTCCTATCCTCTATCAGTACGGTGCTTTTGGCCATCGTCTAGGTAAAGAAGAAAGTGTTGACCAGCTCTTTAAGAATCGTCGTGCAACCGTTTCGCTGGGTTATATCGGTTTGTACGAAGTGGCTACTGTCTTCTTTGGAAATAGCTGGGAACACAATCCAGACGCCAAGGAATTCACGCTGGATATCATTCGTGATATGAAACGCCGTGTAGAAGAGTGGTCAGACCAATATGGCTATCATTTCTCTATCTACTCAACACCGTCTGAAAGTTTGACAGACCGTTTCTGCCGACTAGATACAGAGAAGTTTGGCTCTATTCCTGATATCACAGACAAGGAATACTACACCAATTCTTTCCACTATGATGTTCGTAAAAATCCAACACCGTTTGAAAAATTAGACTTTGAGAAAGTCTATCCAGAAGCAGGTGCGTCAGGTGGTTTTATCCATTATTGTGAGTATCCAGTCCTTCAGCAAAACCCTAAGGCTCTGGAAGCTGTCTGGGACTATGCCTATGACCGCGTGGGCTATCTAGGCACCAATACTCCGATTGACCGTTGCTACAAGTGTGACTTTGAAGGGGATTTTGAACCAACTGAGAGAGGATTTGCTTGTCCAAACTGTGGCAATAGCGACCCTAAAACCGTAGATGTGGTCAAACGAACTTGTGGCTATCTAGGTAATCCTCAAGCAAGACCTATGGTCAACGGCCGTCACAAGGAAATCGCTGCGCGTGTCAAACACATGAATGGCTCAACGATTAAAATAGCTGGCCATCAAGTAACAAATTAGAAAGAAATGAAATGGGAAAATATCAATTAGATGATAAAGGGCGCGCACAAGTGACTCGTTATCACGAGAAACACTCTAAAGGTGGAGCTGGTAAGAAAGAACGCTTGCTCAACCTCAAAGAACAATTTTTAAACAAGAATAAGAAAAAATAAAAGTGAGAGTCAGCTCTCGCTTTTCTCATAGTGGGAGGTAAGGATGGAATTACGCAGACCGACAATAGTAGATAGAGAAGCTGTTTTAGACATGATGGCAGAGTTTGAGCAGAGCCAATCAGCCCATGATGGAGGCTTCTGGGATCCAAAGAATTTTTCCTATGAAGATTGGTTAGAAAGTAATCAGAATCAGGAAATGGGGATTAATCTGTCTGAAGGATGGGTTCCTGCAATTCAGTTAGTAGCTTTTTCCGGGAAAGGTCAAGCACTTGGATTTCTTAACCTCCGATTGCGTCTCAATAACTTCCTACTAGAAAAAGGTGGCCACATTGGCTACTCCATCCGACCGTCTGAAAGAGGCAAAGGTTATGCTAAAGAAACTCTCCGACAAGGTTTACAACTGGCTAAGGCAAAGAACATTAAGAAAGCTCTTGTAACCTGTAGCGTGAATAATCCTGCCAGCAGAGCAGTCATTCTAGCAAATGGTGGGCTCCTTGAGGATGTTCGTAATGGAGTCGAGCGTTATTGGATAGAGGTAGCGAATGAATAATCCAAAACCACAAGAATGGAAAAGCGAGGAACTCAGTCAAGGTCGGATTATTGATTACAAGGCCTTTAACTTTGTGGACGGCGAAGGCGTGCGCAACTCTCTCTATGTATCAGGCTGCATGTTTCACTGCGAGGGGTGTTATAATGTAGCGACCTGGTCCTTCAATGCCGGAATTCCTTATACAGCAGAATTAGAAGAACAGATTATGGAAGATCTCGCTCAACCCTATGTTCAAGGATTGACCTTGCTGGGAGGAGAACCCTTCCTTAATACAGGAATCCTCTTGCCACTCGTTAAGCGGATTCGGAAGGAATTGTCAGATAAAGATATCTGGTCCTGGACGGGTTACACTTGGGAAGAAATGATGATGGAGACACCAGATAAACTGGAACTCTTATCACTGATTGATATTCTGGTCGATGGACGGTATGATCGAACTAAAAGAAATCTTATGCTTCAGTTTCGAGGTTCGTCCAATCAACGAATTATCGATGTGCAAAAATCCCTCAAAAGTGGGAAAGTAGTGATTTGGGACAAACTCAATGACGGAAAAGAAAGCTATGAACAGGTGAAGAGAGAGTGAAGAAAAACGACGTAATGGACCAACTAGTCTCAGAGATCGAGACGGGGAAAATCAGGACACTGGGAATATACGGTCATGGAGCTTCAGGTAAATCAACCTTTGCACAGGAATTGTACCAAGCCTTAGATTCTACTACAGTAAATTTGCTAGAAACAGATCCCTATATTACCTCAGACCGTCATCTGGTAGTACCAAAGCAAGCGCCAAATCAAAAGATGACAGCTTGTCTGCCGGTGGCACATGAATTGGCAAGTTTGCAGAGAGATATCTTAGCCTTGCAGAGGGGTATGGATATCTTAACAATTGAAGAACCTTGGAAAGCTAGTGAGGTCTTGTCTGGAGCAAAACCGATTTTGATTGTCGAAGGGATGTCTGTTGGCTTTTTACCCAAAGAACTCTTTGACAAAACCATCC
Source organism: Streptococcus mitis (assembly GCF_047462815.1). Lineage (GTDB taxonomy): Bacteria > Bacillota > Bacilli > Lactobacillales > Streptococcaceae > Streptococcus > Streptococcus mitis_DO. The sequence goes on along the minus strand of NZ_JASHFB010000004.1, from coordinate 43,283 downwards.
GTTTCTACACGGATGAGGAGACCGAATTAAAGTGGCGTCTAGCTCGAGATACGTCTGTTAGAAATCGGGATGCATCCTTTATATTGGCTAGCCATCAGATGAGACAGGAGCAATATCTACACTACTATAAAGGGACCGAATCCAAGGCGGATATCTTAGTGAAACAATCAGAAGATAAATTTGAGGTCAAGAGAACTTGAATTATATAGAAGAACATCCCTAATTTTAGAAAGAAAAAATAGGAAAACAGTTTCATTGTAAAAAAACGAAAAAACAGCAACAAATCCCTTGCAATCGCAGGGGCTTTGTGTTATTCTATTATGGTGCTGTAAATTACAGCTTTAGCTTTGATGCAAGAGGTTGCGACACGCTCGGTTGCATTGCCACGCAACACCGCGTCGGTTTTCTTGTGGAGCTAGCCTATTATCTTAAATAGACGAAAAGGAGAAAAAGATGGCAAACAAAAAAATCCGTATCCGTTTGAAAGCTTACGAACACCGTACGCTTGACACAGCGGCTGCAAAAATCGTAGAATCAGCTACTCGTACAGGTGCACAAGTTGCGGGTCCAATCCCACTTCCAACTGAACGTAGCCTCTACACAATTATTCGTGCGACTCACAAATACAAAGACTCTCGCGAACAATTTGAAATGCGTACACACAAACGTTTGATCGATATCGTTAACCCAACTCAAAAAACAGTTGATGCTTTGATGAAATTGGATCTTCCAAGTGGTGTAAACGTAGAAATCAAACTTTAATTTAAAGCTTGATACCTTGAGCATAAAAAACGCTCGTTAAAAACTTTTTGAATAAAAAATATAGAAAAGGAACTATTTTCTCATGACAAAAGGAATCTTAGGGAAAAAAGTGGGAATGACTCAAATCTTCACTGAAGCTGGCGAATTGATCCCTGTAACAGTTATTGAAGCAACTCCAAACGTTGTTCTTCAAGTTAAAACTGTTGAAACAGACGGATACAACGCTATCCAAGTTGGTTTCGATGACAAACGCGAAGTATTGAGCAACAAACCTGCTAAAGGACATGTAGCGAAAGCTAACACGGCTCCTAAGCGCTTCATTCGTGAATTCAAAAACGTTGAAGGCTTGGAAGTTGGTGCTGAAATCACAGTTGAAACATTCGCAGCTGGAGACGTTGTTGATGTAACTGGTACTTCTAAAGGTAAAGGTTTCCAAGGTGTTATCAAACGCCACGGACAATCACGTGGACCAATGGCTCATGGTTCTCGTTACCACCGTCGTCCAGGTTCTATGGGACCTGTTGCACCTAACCGCGTATTCAAAGGTAAAAACCTTGCAGGACGTATGGGTGGCGACCGCGTAACAATTCAAAACCTTGAAGTTGTACAAGTTGTTCCAGAAAAGAACGTTATCCTTATCAAAGGTAACGTACCAGGTGCTAAGAAATCTCTTATCACTATCAAATCAGCAGTTAAAGCTGGTAAATAATAAAGAAAGGGGAAATCAGTCACAATGGCAAACGTAACATTATTTGACCAAACTGGTAAAGAAGCTGGCCAAGTTGTTCTTAACGATGCAGTATTTGGTATCGAACCAAATGAATCAGTTGTGTTTGATGTGATCATCAGCCAACGCGCAAGCCTTCGTCAAGGAACACACGCTGTTAAAAACCGCTCTGCAGTATCAGGTGGTGGACGCAAACCATGGCGTCAAAAAGGAACTGGACGTGCTCGTCAAGGTTCTATCCGCTCACCACAATGGCGTGGTGGTGGTGTTGTCTTCGGACCAACTCCACGTTCATATGGCTACAAACTTCCACAAAAAGTTCGTCGCCTAGCTCTTAAATCAGTTTACTCTGAAAAAGTTGCTGAAAACAAATTCGTAGCTGTAGACGCTCTTTCATTTACAGCTCCAAAAACTGCTGAATTTGCAAAAGTTCTTGCAGCATTGAGCATCGATTCTAAAGTTCTTGTTATCCTTGAAGAAGGAAATGAATTCGCAGCTCTTTCAGCTCGTAACCTTCCAAACGTGAAAGTTGCAACTGCTACAACTGCAAGTGTTCTTGACATCGCAAATAGCGACAAACTTCTTGTCACACAAGCAGCTATCTCTAAAATCGAGGAGGTTCTTGCATAATGAATTTGTATGATGTTATCAAAAAACCTGTCATCACTGAAAGCTCAATGGCTCAACTTGAAGCAGGTAAATATGTATTTGAAGTTGATACTCGTGCACACAAACTTTTGATCAAGCAAGCTGTTGAAGCTGCTTTCGAAGGTGTTAAAGTTGCCAATGTTAACACAATCAACGTAAAACCTAAAGCTAAACGTGTTGGACGTTACACTGGTTTTACTAACAAAACTAAAAAAGCTATCATCACACTTACAGCTGATTCAAAAGCAATCGAGTTGTTTGCTGCTGAAGCTGAATAATCTAAGGAGGAAATATCGTGGGAATTCGTGTTTATAAACCAACAACAAACGGTCGCCGTAATATGACTTCTTTGGATTTCGCTGAAATCACAACAAGCACTCCTGAAAAATCATTGCTTGTTGCATTGAAGAGCAAGGCTGGTCGTAACAACAACGGTCGTATCACTGTTCGTCACCAAGGTGGTGGACACAAACGTTTCTACCGTTTGGTTGACTTCAAACGTAACAAAGACAACGTTGAAGCAGTTGTTAAAACTATCGAGTACGATCCAAACCGTTCTGCAAACATCGCTCTTGTACACTACACTGACGGTGTGAAAGCATACATCATCGCTCCAAAAGGTCTTGAAGTAGGTCAACGTATCGTTTCAGGTCCAGAAGCAGATATCAAAGTCGGAAACGCTCTTCCACTTGCTAACATCCCAGTTGGTACTTTGATCCACAACATCGAGTTGAAACCAGGTCGTGGTGGTGAATTGGTACGTGCTGCTGGAGCATCTGCTCAAGTATTGGGTTCTGAAGGTAAATACGTACTTGTTCGTCTTCAATCAGGCGAAGTTCGTATGATTCTTGGAACTTGCCGTGCTACAGTTGGTGTTGTCGGAAACGAACAACATGGACTTGTAAACCTTGGTAAAGCAGGACGTAGCCGTTGGAAAGGTATCCGCCCAACAGTTCGTGGTTCTGTAATGAACCCTAACGATCACCCACACGGTGGTGGTGAAGGTAAAGCACCAGTTGGTCGTAAAGCACCATCTACTCCATGGGGCAAACCTGCTCTTGGTCTTAAAACTCGTAACAAGAAAGCGAAATCTGACAAACTTATCGTTCGTCGTCGCAACGAGAAATAATATTAAACTAGTCGCTTAAGCAACTAGTAAATCCGCCAGCTCGGTAGCGCTCCATGTGAGCGCAAGCCGCTGTGGTACAACATTTAAAGGAGAAAATATAAAAATGGGACGCAGTCTTAAAAAAGGACCTTTCGTCGATGAGCATTTGATGAAAAAAGTTGAAGCTCAAGCTAACGACGAAAAGAAAAAAGTTATTAAAACTTGGTCACGTCGTTCAACGATCTTCCCAAGTTTCATTGGTTACACTATCGCAGTTTATGACGGACGTAAACACGTACCTGTTTACATCCAAGAAGACATGGTAGGTCACAAACTTGGTGAATTTGCACCAACTCGTACTTACAAAGGTCACGCTGCAGACGACAAGAAAACACGTAGAAAATAAGGAGAACATAAATGGCAGAAATTACTTCAGCTAAAGCAATGGCTCGTACAGTACGTGTTTCACCTCGTAAATCACGTCTTGTTCTTGATAACATCCGTGGTAAAAGCGTAGCCGATGCAATCGCAATCTTGACATTCACTCCAAACAAAGCTGCTGAAATCATCTTGAAAGTTTTGAACTCAGCTGTAGCTAACGCTGAAAACAACTTTGGTTTGGATAAAGCTAACTTGGTAGTATCTGAAGCATTCGCAAACGAAGGACCAACTATGAAACGTTTCCGTCCACGTGCGAAAGGTTCAGCTTCACCAATCAACAAACGTACAGCTCACATCACTGTAGCTGTTGCAGAAAAATAAGGAGGTAAAATCGTGGGTCAAAAAGTACATCCAATTGGTATGCGTGTCGGCATCATCCGTGATTGGGATGCCAAATGGTATGCTGAAAAAGAATACGCGGATTACCTTCATGAAGATCTTGCAATCCGTAAATTCGTTCAAAAAGAACTTGCTGACGCAGCAGTTTCAACTATCGAAATCGAACGCGCAGTAAACAAAGTTAACGTTTCACTTCACACTGCTAAACCAGGTATGGTTATCGGTAAAGGTGGTGCTAACGTTGATGCACTCCGTGCAAAACTTAACAAATTGACTGGAAAACAAGTACACATCAACATCATCGAAATCAAACAACCTGATTTGGATGCTCACCTTGTAGGTGAAGGAATTGCTCGTCAATTGGAGCAACGTGTTGCTTTCCGTCGTGCACAAAAACAAGCAATCCAACGTGCAATGCGTGCTGGAGCTAAAGGAATCAAAACTCAAGTATCAGGTCGTTTGAACGGTGCAGATATCGCCCGTGCTGAAGGATACTCTGAAGGAACTGTTCCACTTCACACACTTCGTGCAGATATCGATTACGCTTGGGAAGAAGCAGATACTACATACGGTAAACTTGGTGTTAAAGTATGGATCTACCGTGGTGAAGTTCTTCCAGCTCGCAAAAACACTAAAGGAGGTAAATAACCAATGTTAGTACCTAAACGTGTTAAACACCGTCGTGAATTCCGTGGAAAAATGCGCGGTGAAGCAAAAGGTGGAAAAGAAGTAGCATTCGGTGAATACGGTCTTCAAGCTACAACTAGCCACTGGATCACTAACCGCCAAATCGAAGCTGCTCGTATCGCCATGACTCGTTACATGAAACGTGGTGGTAAAGTTTGGATTAAAATCTTCCCACACAAATCATACACTGCTAAAGCTATCGGTGTGCGTATGGGATCTGGTAAAGGGGCACCTGAAGGTTGGGTAGCACCAGTTAAACGTGGTAAAGTGATGTTCGAAATCGCTGGTGTATCTGAAGAGATTGCACGTGAAGCGCTTCGTCTTGCTAGCCACAAATTGCCAGTTAAATGTAAATTCGTAAAACGTGAAGCAGAATAAGGAGAAGGCATGAAACTTAATGAAGTAAAAGAATTTGTTAAAGAACTTCGTGGTCTTTCTCAAGAAGAACTCGCGAAGCGCGAAAACGAATTGAAAAAAGAATTGTTTGAACTTCGTTTCCAAGCTGCTACTGGTCAATTGGAACAAACAGCTCGCTTGAAAGAAGTTAAAAAACAAATCGCTCGTATCAAAACAGTTCAATCTGAAGAGAAATAATAGACTAGGGAAGGAGAAATTTCAATGGAACGCAATAATCGTAAAGTTCTTGTTGGACGTGTTGTATCTGACAAAATGGACAAGACAATCACAGTTGTAGTTGAAACAAAACGTAACCACCCAGTCTATGGTAAACGTATTAACTACTCTAAAAAATACAAAGCTCATGATGAAAACAATGTTGCCAAAGAAGGCGATATCGTACGTATCATGGAAACTCGTCCGCTTTCAGCTACAAAACGTTTCCGTCTTGTAGAAGTTGTTGAAGAAGCGGTCATCATCTAATCAAACCTGAAAGGAGAAAACTGAAATGATTCAAACAGAAACTCGTTTGAAAGTCGCAGACAACAGCGGTGCTCGCGAAATCTTGACTATCAAAGTTCTTGGTGGTTCAGGACGTAAATTTGCAAACATCGGTGATGTTATCGTGGCATCTGTAAAACAAGCTACTCCTGGTGGTGCGGTTAAAAAAGGTGACGTTGTTAAAGCAGTTATCGTTCGTACTAAATCAGGTGCTCGTCGTGCTGATGGTTCATACATCAAATTTGACGAAAACGCAGCAGTTATCATCCGTGAAGATAAAACTCCTCGCGGAACACGTATCTTTGGCCCAGTTGCACGTGAATTGCGTGAAGGTGGCTTCATGAAGATCGTGTCACTTGCTCCAGAAGTACTTTAATTTTTAGAAACAAACTAGTCCCCTAGCTTAAAGCTAGGGTGCCCTTATGGGCGTAAGAAAAATCAAGGAGAAACCTAATGTTTGTAAAAAAAGGCGACAAAGTTCGCGTAATCGCTGGTAAAGATAAGGGAACAGAAGCTGTTGTCCTTACTGCCCTTCCAAAAGTAAACAAAGTTATCGTTGAAGGTGTTAACATTGTTAAGAAACACCAACGTCCAACTAACGAGCTTCCTCAAGGTGGTATCATCGAGAAAGAAGCAGCTATCCACGTATCAAACGTTCAAGTATTGGACAAAAATGGTGTAGCTGGTCGTGTTGGTTACAAATTTGTAGACGGTAAAAAAGTTCGCTACAACAAAAAATCAGGCGAAGTGCTTGATTAATCACGAAGGAAAGGAGAAGTATAATGGCAAATCGTTTAAAAGAAAAATATCTTAATGAAGTAGTTCCTGCTTTGACAGAACAATTCAACTACTCATCAGTGATGGCTGTGCCTAAAGTAGATAAGATCGTTTTGAACATGGGTGTTGGTGAAGCTGTATCAAATGCTAAAAGCCTTGAAAAAGCTGCTGAAGAATTGGCACTTATCTCAGGTCAAAAACCACTTATCACTAAAGCTAAAAAATCAATCGCCGGCTTCCGTCTTCGTGAAGGTGTTGCGATCGGTGCAAAAGTTACCCTTCGTGGTGAACGTATGTACGAATTCTTGGATAAATTGGTTTCAGTTTCACTTCCACGTGTACGTGACTTCCACGGTGTTCCAACAAAATCATTTGATGGACGCGGAAACTACACACTTGGTGTGAAAGAACAATTGATCTTCCCAGAAATCAACTTCGATGACGTTGACAAAACTCGTGGTCTTGACATCGTTATCGTAACAACTGCTAACACTGACGAAGAGTCACGTGCATTGCTTACAGGCCTTGGAATGCCTTTTGCAAAATAATATAGGAGGTAAATTTAATGGCTAAAAAATCAATGATTGCTAAGAACAAACGTCCAGCGAAGTTCTCTACTCAAGCTTATACTCGTTGTGAAAAATGTGGTCGTCCACATTCAGTTTACCGCAAATTTAAACTTTGCCGTGTTTGCTTCCGTGAATTAGCTTACAAAGGACAAATTCCTGGTGTAACAAAAGCATCTTGGTAATTTAAGATATCAAGGGCGTCAAAACTCTAAGTGAAAATAGGAAACTTGACGAAGAAACTGAAGTTTCTAGGAAAGTTTATCTTTTTCACACAGAGTTTAGCCCGGGTTCAGTTGGGCTTGCCAATTTGAACACGAGCTACAGCTTTGGCAAAAAAGACCAATTTTCTTTGGAGCATCGCTCCTGCATCAAATTGCCTATTTTTGCTCTTGCTGTTACGCTCTTTGTATCATGTATTAACTAGCAAGTGCAACTTGCAAACTACTAGTAAGAGGAGAAAAACAAAATGGTTATGACTGACCCAATCGCAGACTTCCTAACTCGTATTCGTAATGCTAACCAAGCTAAACACGAAGTACTTGAAGTACCTGCATCAAACATCAAAAAAGGGATTGCTGAAATCCTTAAACGCGAAGGTTTTGTAAAAAACGTTGAAATCATCGAAGATGACAAACAAGGCATCATCCGTGTATTCCTTAAATATGGACCAAACGGTGAAAAAGTTATCACTAACTTGAAACGTGTTTCTAAACCAGGACTTCGTGTCTACAAAAAACGTGAAGACCTTCCAAAAGTTCTTAACGGACTTGGAATTGCTATCCTTTCAACTTCTGAAGGTTTGCTTACTGATAAAGAAGCACGCCAAAAGAATGTTGGTGGGGAAGTTATCGCTTACGTTTGGTAAAATCAAGATACAAAGCTCGTAAAGAACAAAGCAAAATTAGGAAGTTGGAGAAGTTTGTTTACAAACAAGCCAACTTATCTATTTTGCACAGTTCTTAGAGCGTGTTCAATTTAGCTATTGAACTCAATAAGTATCTTTAACCCCGTGAAAACTGGCCATTCTGGCCTGACAATTTAACAGGAGAAAATAAACATGTCACGTATTGGTAATAAAGTTATCGTGTTGCCTGCTGGTGTTGAACTCACTAACAATGACAACGTTGTAACTGTAAAAGGACCTAAAGGAGAACTTACTCGTGAGTTCTCAAAAGATATTGAAATCCGTGTGGAAGGTACTGAAGTAACTCTTCACCGTCCAAACGATTCAAAAGAAATGAAAACTATCCACGGAACTACTCGTGCCCTTTTGAACAACATGGTTGTTGGTGTATCGGAAGGATTCAAGAAAGAACTTGAAATGCGCGGGGTTGGTTACCGTGCACAACTTCAAGGAACTAAACTTGTTTTGGCTGTTGGTAAATCTCATCCAGACGAAGTTGAAGCTCCAGAAGGAATTACTTTTGAACTTCCAAACCCAACAACAATCGTTGTTAGCGGAATTTCAAAAGAAGTAGTTGGTCAAACAGCTGCTTACGTACGTAGCCTTCGTTCACCAGAGCCATATAAAGGTAAAGGTATCCGTTACGTTGGTGAATTCGTTCGCCGTAAAGAAGGTAAAACAGGTAAATAATGTTGAGTGGTTGATTCTCAACCACCAACCTATTTTCCAACTTTGTGCATAGCACACGATTTAAAACTAAAGAGGTGAAAACTGTGATTTCAAAACCAGATAAAAACAAACTCCGCCAAAAACGCCACCGTCGCGTTCGCGGAAAACTCTCTGGAACTGCTGATCGCCCACGTTTGAACGTATTCCGTTCTAATACAGGCATCTACGCTCAAGTGATTGATGACGTAGCGGGTGTAACGCTCGCAAGTGCTTCAACTCTTGACAAAGAAGTTTCAAAAGGAACTAAAACTGAACAAGCCGTTGCTGTCGGTAAACTCGTTGCAGAACGTGCAAACGCTAAAGGTATTTCAGAAGTGGTGTTCGACCGCGGTGGATATCTATATCACGGACGTGTGAAAGCTTTGGCTGATGCAGCTCGTGAAAACGGATTGAAATTCTAATAGGAGGACACTAGAAAATGGCATTTAAAGACAATGCAGTTGAATTAGAAGAACGCGTAGTTGCTGTCAACCGTGTTACAAAAGTTGTTAAAGGTGGACGTCGTCTTCGTTTCGCAGCTCTTGTTGTTGTTGGTGACCACAACGGTCGCGTAGGATTTGGTACTGGTAAAGCTCAAGAAGTTCCAGAAGCAATCCGTAAAGCAGTAGACGATGCTAAGAAAAACTTGATCGAAGTTCCTATGGTTGGAACAACAATCCCACACGAAGTTCTTTCAGAATTCGGTGGAGCTAAAGTATTGTTGAAACCTGCTGTAGAAGGTTCTGGAGTTGCCGCTGGTGGTGCAGTTCGTGCCGTTGTGGAATTGGCAGGTGTGGCAGATATTACATCTAAATCACTTGGTTCTAACACTCCAATCAACATTGTTCGTGCAACTGTTGAAGGTTTGAAACAATTGAAACGCGCTGAAGAAGTTGCTGCCCTTCGTGGTATTTCAGTTTCTGATTTGGCATAAGAAAGGGGATAAAATGGCTCAAATTAAAATTACTTTGACTAAGTCTCCAATCGGACGCATTCCATCACAACGTAAAACTGTTGTAGCACTTGGACTTGGCAAATTGAACAGCTCTGTTATTAAAGAAGACAACGCTGCTATCCGTGGTATGATCACAGCAGTATCTCACTTGGTAACAGTTGAAGAAGTAAACTAATGAATCTTTAGGGGATGTGCAGTATACCATCCCCTAAAACTAGATATAGTCATCTATGATGACGTCGTATAGGCGAGTTGATGGGGGAGACAACCTTTTCTCCCTTATCGGCGCTAGCATTTTACAAAAGAGGAGAAAATAAAAATGAAACTTCATGAATTGAAACCTGCAGAAGGTTCTCGTAAAGTACGTAACCGCGTTGGTCGTGGTACTTCATCAGGTAACGGTAAAACATCTGGTCGTGGTCAAAAAGGTCAAAAAGCTCGTAGCGGTGGCGGAGTTCGTCTTGGTTTTGAAGGTGGACAAACTCCATTGTTCCGTCGTCTTCCAAAACGTGGATTCACTAACATCAACGCTAAAGAATACGCAATTGTGAACCTTGACCAATTGAACGTCTTTGAAGATGGTGCTGAAGTTACTCCAGTTGTTCTTATCGAAGCAGGAATTGTTAAAGCTGAAAAATCAGGTGTTAAGATTCTTGGTAACGGTGAGTTGACTAAGAAATTGACTGTGAAAGCAGCTAAATTCTCTAAATCAGCTGAAGAAGCTATCACTGCTAAAGGTGGTTCAGTAGAAGTCATCTAAGAGAGGTGACCTATGTTTTTTAAATTATTAAGAGAAGCTCTTAAAGTCAAGCAGGTTCGATCAAAAATTTTATTTACAATTTTTATCGTTTTGGTCTTTCGTATCGGGACTAGTATTACAGTTCCTGGTGTGAATGCCAATAGCTTGAATGCTTTAAGTGGATTATCCTTCTTAAACATGTTGAGCTTGGTGTCAGGGAATGCCATGAAAAACTTCTCAGTTTTTGCACTTGGTGTTAGTCCCTACATTACAGCCTCTATCGTTGTCCAACTCTTGCAAATGGATATTTTACCGAAGTTTGTAGAGTGGGGGAAACAAGGGGAAGTAGGTCGAAGAAAATTGAATCAAGCTACTCGTTATATTGCTCTAGGTCTAGCCTTTGTGCAATCTATCGGGATTACAGCTGGTTTTAATACTTTGGCTGGAGCTCAATTGTTGAAAACGGCTCTTACTCCACAAGTCTTTATCATGATTGGTATCATCTTAACAGCTGGTAGCATGATTGTGACGTGGTTGGGAGAGCAAATTACAGATAAGGGATACGGAAATGGTGTTTCTATGATTATCTTTGCCGGGATTGTTGCCTCAATTCCAGAGATGATTCAGGGCATCTATGTAGACTACTTTGTGAATGTTCCAAGTAGCCGTATTACCTCATCTATCATTTTCGTAATCATCTTGATTATTACTGTTTTGTTGATCATTTACTTTACAACTTATGTTCAACAAGCAGAATACAAAATTCCAATCCAATATACAAAGGTTGCACAAGGTGCTCCATCTAGCTCTTACCTTCCATTGAAGGTAAACCCTGCTGGAGTTATCCCTGTTATCTTCGCAAGTTCGATTACTGCAGCGCCTGCGGCTATTCTTCAGTTTTTGAGCGCTACAGGCCATGATTGGGCTTGGGTAAGAACAGCACAAGAAATGCTGGCAACAACTTCACCAACTGGTATTGCCATGTATGCTTTGTTGATTATTCTCTTTACATTCTTCTACACGTTTGTACAGATTAATCCTGAAAAAGCGGCAGAGAACCTACAAAAGAGCGGTGCCTATATCCACGGAGTTCGTCCTGGTAAAGGTACAGAAGAATATATGTCTAAACTTCTTCGTCGTCTTGCAACTGTTGGTTCCCTCTTCCTTGGTGTGATTTCTATTTTACCGATTGTTGCAAAAGATGTTTTCGGACTTTCAGAAGCAGTTGCTTTTGGAGGAACTAGTCTTTTGATCATTATCTCTACAGGTATTGAAGGAATCAAACAATTGGAAGGATACCTATTGAAACGTAAGTATGTTGGTTTCATGGATAGAACAGAATAAAAGTATTTACTGATACTCTTCGAAAATCAAATTCAAACCACGTCAGCTTCACCTTGCCGTAGTACGGTTACTGACTTCGTCAGTTATATCCACAACCTCAAAACAGTGTTTTGAGCAGCCTGTGGCTAGCTTCCTAGTTTGCTCTTTGATTTTCATTGAGTATGAATCAGTAAATGCTGAGGGAGTGGAGGTTTAAACTCTGACATTTGTGAGAGTTTGATCTCCCCTCTTCTATTTTGTTTTTAAATAGGGGTGAAAAGACTTTTTGCTTCTATTTAAAAATAAAATAAGGAGATCAAATCATGAATCTTTTGATTATGGGCTTACCTGGTGCAGGTAAGGGAACTCAAGCAGCAAAAATCGTAGAACAATTCCATGTTGCACATATCTCAACAGGTGATATGTTCCGTGCTGCTATGGCAAATCAAACTGAAATGGGTGTTCTTGCTAAGTCATACATTGACAAGGGTGAATTGGTTCCTGACGAAGTTACAAATGGAATCGTAAAAGAACGTCTTTCACAAGATGATATTAAAGAAACAGGATTCTTGTTGGATGGTTACCCACGTACAATCGAACAAGCTCATGCCTTGGACAAAACATTGGCTGAACTTGGCATCGAACTGGAAGGTGTTATCAACATCGAAGTGAATCCAGACAGCCTCTTGGAACGTTTGAGTGGCCGTATCATCCACCGCGTAACTGGAGAAACTTTCCACAAGGTCTTTAACCCACCAGTTGACTATAAAGAAGAAGATTACTACCAACGTGAAGATGATAAGCCTGAGACAGTCAAACGTCGTTTGGATGTGAATATTGCTCAAGGGGAACCAATCATTGCTCACTACCGTGCCAAAGGTTTGGTTCATGACATCGAAGGTAATCAAGATATCAATGATGTCTTCTCAGATATCGAAAAAGTATTGACAAATTTGAAATAAAGCGTTTTTCACACTTGCAAAAATCCGCTACAAATGTTATACTGAGATAGTCTGACTTATAATTGTTGTCTCTGTGTCTAGAGGCATCGAATCGAAATTTATGGAGGTGCTTTTGCGTGGCAAAAGACGATGTGATTGAAGTTGAAGGCAAAGTAGTTGATACAATGCCGAATGCAATGTTTACGGTTGAACTTGAAAATGGACATCAGATTTTAGCAACAGTTTCTGGTAAAATTCGTAAAAACTATATTCGTATTTTAGCGGGAGATCGTGTTACTGTCGAAATGAGTCCATATGACTTGACACGTGGACGTATCACTTACCGCTTTAAATAATCGAAAAACTTGGAGGGATAAGAAATGAAAGTAAGACCATCGGTCAAACCAATTTGCGAATACTGTAAAGTTATTCGTCGTAATGGTCGTGTTATGGTAATTTGCCCAGCAAATCCAAAACACAAACAACGTCAAGGATAAGATAGAAAGGAGAAAACATGGCTCGTATTGCTGGAGTTGACATTCCAAATGACAAACGCGTAGTAATCTCATTGACTTATGTTTATGGTATCGGACTTGCAACATCTAAGAAAATTTTGGCTGCTGCTGGAATCTCAGAAGATGTTCGTGTACGTGATTTGACATCAGATCAAGAAGATGCTATCCGTCGTGAAGTGGATGCAATCAAAGTTGAAGGTGACCTTCGTCGTGAAGTAAACTTGAACATTAAACGTTTGATGGAAATCGGTTCATACCGTGGTATCCGTCACCGTCGTGGACTTCCTGTCCGTGGACAAAACACTAAAAACAACGCTCGCACTCGTAAAGGTAAAGCTGTTGCGATTGCTGGTAAGAAAAAATAATATAGGAGGTAAAAGTCTTGGCTAAACCAACACGTAAACGTCGTGTGAAAAAGAATATCGAATCTGGTATTGCTCATATTCACGCTACATTTAATAACACTATTGTTATGATTACTGATGTGCATGGTAATGCAATTGCTTGGTCATCAGCTGGTGCTCTTGGTTTCAAAGGTTCTCGTAAATCTACACCATTCGCTGCTCAAATGGCTTCTGAAGCTGCTGCTAAATCTGCACAAGAACACGGTCTTAAATCAGTTGAAGTTACTGTAAAAGGTCCAGGTTCTGGTCGTGAGTCAGCTATTCGTGCGCTTGCTGCCGCTGGTCTTGAAGTAACAGCAATTCGTGATGTGACTCCAGTGCCACACAATGGTGCTCGTCCTCCAAAACGTCGCCGTGTATAATCATCGCATTACACTGCTTTTCGTTTAAGAGGGAGTAACTAAATGATCGAGTTTGAAAAACCAAATATAACAAAAATTGATGAAAATAAAGATTATGGCAAGTTTGTAATCGAACCACTTGAACGTGGCTACGGTACAACTCTTGGTAACTCTCTTCGTCGTGTACTTCTAGCTTCTCTACCAGGAGCAGCTGTGACATCTATCAATATTGATGGTGTGTTACATGAGTTTGACACAGTTCCAGGTGTTCGTGAAGACGTGATGCAAATCATTCTGAACATTAAAGGAATTGCAGTGAAATCGTACGTTGAAGACGAAAAAATCATCGAACTAGATGTTGAAGGTCCTGCTGAAGTAACAGCTGGTGACATTTTGACAGATAGCGATATTGAAATTGTAAATCCAGATCATTATCTCTTTACAATCGGTGAAGGTTCTTCTCTAAAAGCGACTATGACTGTTAACAGTGGTCGTGGATATGTACCTGCAGATGAAAATAAAAAGGATAATGCACCAGTTGGGACACTTGCTGTAGATTCTATTTATACACCAGTTACCAAAGTCAACTATCAAGTTGAACCTGCTCGTGTAGGTAGCAACGATGGTTTTGACAAACTAACCCTTGAAATCTTGACAAATGGAACAATTATTCCAGAAGATGCTTTAGGGCTTTCAGCACGTATTTTGACAGAACATCTTGATTTGTTTACAAATCTTACTGAGATTGCTAAGTCAACTGAAGTGATGAAAGAAGCTGATACTGAATCTGACGACCGTATTTTGGATCGTACGATTGAGGAACTAGACTTGTCTGTGCGTTCATACAACTGTTTGAAACGTGCCGGTATCAATACTGTGCATGATTTGACAGAAAAATCTGAAGCAGAGATGATGAAAGTACGAAATCTTGGACGCAAGAGTTTGGAAGAAGTGAAACTCAAACTCATTGATTTGGGTCTTGGATTAAAAGATAAATAAAGGAGGAATACATGGCTTACCGTAAACTAGGACGCACTAGCTCACAACGTAAAGCGATGCTTCGCGATTTGACAACTGACCTTTTGATCAACGAATCAATCGTGACAACTGAAGCTCGTGCTAAAGAAATCCGTAAAACTGTTGAAAAAATGATTACTCTAGGTAAACGTGGTGATTTGCATGCACGTCGTCAAGCAGCTGCTTTCGTACGTAATGAAATCGCATCTGAAAACTATGATGAAGCAACTGATAAGTACACTTCTACTACAGCACTTCAAAAATTGTTCTCAGAAATCGCACCTCGTTATGCTGAACGTAACGGTGGATACACTCGTATCCTTAAAACTGAACCACGTCGTGGTGATGCAGCGCCAATGGCGATCATCGAATTAGTATAAAATCATCAATTTTGTTGAGTGTTATGATGATGGAGTCTTGTGCTCTTAGTCTAGCTCTGGTCTACCGCTAGGATCTCGGTCCTAGCGGGAACACTCATCATAAGTTGGGATAGTAGACGCTTGTTTACGAAATTGTTTTTTTCTTAAGAACAACTTCGTAAGCAGGCGTTTTTGAGTATTTTAGTTAGAATTATGCTATACTATTTGAAAAGAATCCTGTTTAATGTTCAGGTTTCCTATTAAAAGAAGAATTGGAGTTTGCTTATGAAAGCGATTATAACTGTTGTTGGTAAAGATAAATCTGGAATTGTTGCAGGTGTTTCTGGTAAAATTGCAGAATTGGGTTTGAATATTGATGATATCTCTCAAACTGTTTTGGATGAATATTTTACGATGATGGCTGTCGTCTCTAGTGATGAAAAGCAAGATTTTACCTATCTTCGTAATGAGTTTGAAGCCTTTGGGGAAACTTTGAATGTAAAAATCAATATTCAGAGTGCTGCCATTTTCGAAGCTATGTATAATATCTAGGAGGTGTATATGGATATTAGACAAGTTACTGAAACCATTGCCATGATTGAGGAGCAAAACTTCGATATCAGAACTATTACCATGGGGATTTCCCTTTTGGACTGTATCGATCCGGATATCAATCGTGCTGCGGAGAAAATTTATCAAAAGATTACGACCAAGGCAGCTAATTTAGTAGCAGTTGGGGATGAAATTGCAGCGGAGTTGGGAATTCCAATCGTTAATAAGCGTGTATCGGTGACACCCATTTCTCTGATTGGGGCAGCGACAGATGCGACAGACTATGTGGTTCTGGCAAAAGCACTCGATAAGGCTGCGAAAGAGATTGGTGTGGACTTTATCGGTGGCTTCTCTGCCTTGGTACAAAAGGGTTATCAAAAGGGAGATGAGATTCTCATCAATTCTATTCCTCGTGCTTTGGCTGAAACGGACAAGGTCTGCTCGTCAGTCAATATTGGCTCAACCAAGTCTGGTATTAATATGACGGCTGTAGCAGATATGGGACGTATTATCAAGGAAACGGCTAATTTATCTGATATGGGTGCAGCTAAGTTGGTTGTATTTGCTAATGCTGTTGAGGACAATCCATTTATGGCGGGTGCCTTCCATGGTGTCGGGGAAGCAGATGTTATCATCAATGTCGGAGTTTCTGGTCCTGGTGTGGTGAAGCGTGCCTTGGAAAAAGTTCGTGGAGAGAGCTTTGACGTAGTAGCCGAAACGGTCAAGAAGACTGCCTTCAAGATTACTCGTATCGGTCAATTGGTTGGTCAAATGGCCAGTGAGAGACTGGGTGTGAAGTTTGGTATTGTGGACTTGAGTTTGGCGCCAACTCCTGCGGTTGGAGATTCTGTTGCACGTGTCCTTGAAGAAATGGGGCTAGAAACAGTTGGTACGCATGGAACGACGGCTGCCTTGGCTCTCTTGAATGACCAA
The DNA here is from genome assembly GCF_047462815.1 of Streptococcus mitis. Taxonomy (GTDB): domain Bacteria; phylum Bacillota; class Bacilli; order Lactobacillales; family Streptococcaceae; genus Streptococcus; species Streptococcus mitis_DO. The sequence goes on along the minus strand of NZ_JASHFB010000004.1, from coordinate 26,637 downwards.
GTTAAGAAGGGAGGAGTTATGGCCTGCAACCAAGTTGGTGGTTTGTCTGGTGCCTTTATCCCTGTTTCAGAGGATGAAGGAATGATTGCTGCAGTGCAAAATGGTTCTCTTAATTTGGAAAAACTAGAAGCTATGACGGCTATCTGTTCTGTTGGTTTGGATATGATTGCCATTCCGGAGGATACACCTGCTGAAACCATTGCGGCTATGATTGCAGATGAAGCGGCAATTGGTGTCATTAACATGAAAACAACAGCTGTTCGTATCATTCCAAAAGGAAAAGAAGGCGATATGATTGAGTTTGGTGGCCTATTAGGAACTGCACCCGTTATGAAGGTCAATGGGGCTTCGTCTGTCGATTTCATCTCTCGTGGAGGACAAATTCCAGCACCAATTCATAGTTTTAAAAATTAAGAAAATAGGAGAAATTTTAAGTTCTATTTAAGGTTGGATGTGTATACTATAGTCATTAAATAAAGACCTCCTAATATTATTTGAAACAGATAACACTGATTTAGTTTGAATTTGATTTTCATCTAATATCTTTATTTAATAGAACTCCTAAACTTTTTCATAATAATCTCCTGCAAAAGTCGCCTGTATGGGTGGCTTTTGTTTTATCATCCATGATATAATAGAAGCAAACGGAGGACGGAAAATGGTAAAAGTACGATTGTATTTGGTACGTCATGGCAAGACCATGTTTAACACGATTGGTCGCGCGCAAGGTTGGAGCGATACTCCCTTAACAGCTGAAGGTGAGCGAGGGATTCAAGAATTAGGGATTGGTTTGCGAGAATCTGGTCTACAGTTTGAGCGTGCTTATTCGAGTGATTCTGGTCGTACCATTCAGACTATGGGAATCATACTTGACGAACTTGGCCTGCAAGGGAAAATCCCTTATCGCATGGACAAGCGTATCAGAGAATGGTGTTTTGGCAGCTTTGATGGAGCCTACGATGGCGATCTTTTCATGGGCATCATTCCTCGTATCTTTAATGTGGACCATGTTCACCAATTGTCTTATGCTGAACTGGCTGAGGGCTTGGTAGAGGTTGACACAGCTGGTTGGGCTGAAGGCTGGGAAAAACTCAGTGGCCGAATCAAGGAGGGCTTTGAAGCGATTGCCAAAGAAATGGAAGAGCAGGGTGGGGGTAATGCCCTCGTTGTCAGCCACGGAATGACCATTGGAACCATTGTTTATCTGATTAATGGCATGCATCCGCATGGTCTCGATAATGGTAGCGTGACGATTCTTGAATATGAGGACGGCCAGTTTAGCGTGGAGGTTGTTGGTGACCGTAGTTACCGAGAACTAGGACGGGAGAAGATGCAAGAGACAAATAGTTAATATAAGTTAGCTCCAAGTGGGGGCTAATTTTTTATACTGTTATATAAGCTGGATTTGCGATTCAGTCTTTCTTGGCATACAAGCCCAAAAGAACATTTCTCGTCTTTCAAATTCCCTCAAAAATGGTATAATAGTAACATCACAAAATTGGAGAGAGACCATGAGTTTTTACAATCATAAAGAAATTGAGCCTAAGTGGCAAAGTTACTGGGTAGAACATCATACATTTAAGACTGGAACAGATGCATCAAAACCGAAGTTTTATGCGCTTGATATGTTCCCTTATCCGTCTGGAGCTGGATTGCACGTAGGACATCCAGAAGGCTATACTGCAACCGATATCCTCAGCCGTTTCAAACGTGCGCAAGGATACAATGTCCTTCACCCAATGGGTTGGGATGCTTTTGGTTTGCCTGCAGAGCAATACGCTATGGATACTGGTAATGACCCAGCAGAATTTACGGCGGAGAACATTGCCAACTTCAAACGTCAAATCAATGCGCTTGGCTTCTCTTACGATTGGGATCGTGAAGTCAATACAACAGATCCAAACTATTACAAGTGGACCCAATGGATTTTCACTAAGCTTTACGAAAAAGGCTTGGCCTATGAAGCGGAAGTGCCAGTAAACTGGGTTGAAGAGTTGGGAACAGCCATCGCCAACGAAGAAGTCCTTCCTGACGGAACTTCTGAGCGTGGAGGTTATCCAGTTATCCGCAAACCGATGCGTCAATGGATGCTTAAAATCACGGCTTATGCAGAACGCTTGCTCAACGACTTGGATGAGTTGGATTGGCCAGAGTCTATCAAGGACATGCAACGCAACTGGATTGGGAAATCAACTGGCGCCAATGTAACCTTCAAAGTTAAGGGAACAGACAAGGAATTCACAGTCTTTACCACTCGTCCTGACACCCTTTTCGGTGCGACTTTCACTGTCTTGGCTCCTGAGCATGACTTGGTTGACGCTATCACAAGCCCAGAGCAAGCAGAGGCTGTAGCAGACTACAAACACCAAGCTAGTCTGAAATCAGACTTGGCTCGTACAGATCTTGCTAAAGAAAAAACAGGAGTTTGGACTGGTGCTTATGCCATCAACCCTGTAAACGGCAAGGAAATTCCAATCTGGATTGCAGACTATGTTCTTGCTAGTTATGGAACAGGTGCGGTAATGGCTGTTCCTGCCCACGACCAACGTGACTGGGAATTTGCCAAACAATTTGACCTTCCAATCGTAGAAGTGCTTGAAGGTGGAAACGTTGAAGAAGCTGCCTACACAGAAGATGGACTTCATGTTAATTCAGACTTCCTAGATGGATTGAACAAAGAAGCTGCTATTGCTAAGATTGTGGCTTGGTTGGAAGAAAAAGGCTGTGGTCAGGAGAAGGTGACCTACCGTCTTCGCGACTGGCTCTTTAGCCGTCAACGTTACTGGGGTGAACCAATTCCAATCATTCATTGGGAAGATGGAACTTCAACAGCTGTTCCTGAAAGTGAATTGCCACTTGTCTTGCCTGTAACCAAGGATATCCGTCCTTCAGGTACTGGAGAAAGTCCACTAGCTAACTTGACAGACTGGCTTGAAGTGACTCGTGAAGATGGTGTCAAGGGTCGTCGTGAAACAAACACCATGCCACAATGGGCTGGTTCAAGCTGGTATTACCTCCGCTATATTGACCCACATAACACTGAGAAATTGGCCGATGAGGACCTCCTCAAACAATGGTTGCCGGTAGATATCTACGTGGGTGGAGCAGAGCATGCCGTTCTTCACTTGCTTTATGCTCGTTTCTGGCACAAATTCCTTTACGACCTTGGTGTTGTTCCAACAAAAGAGCCATTCCAAAAACTCTTTAACCAAGGCATGATTTTGGGAACAAGCTACCGTGACCACCGTGGGGCTCTTGTGGCGACTGATAAGGTTGAAAAACGTGACGGTTCTTTCTTCCATGTGGAAACAGGGGAAGAGTTGGAGCAAGCACCAGCCAAGATGTCTAAATCTCTTAAGAACGTTGTCAACCCAGATGACGTAGTGGAACAATACGGTGCCGATACTCTTCGTGTCTATGAAATGTTCATGGGCCCACTTGATGCTTCAATCGCTTGGTCTGAAGAAGGTCTGGAAGGAAGCCGTAAATTCCTAGACCGTGTTTACCGTTTGATTACGATTAAGGAAATCGTTGCGGAAAACAATGGCGCTCTTGACAAGGTCTACAATGAAACAGTCAAATCTGTCACAGAGCAAATCGAGTCTATGAAATTCAACACAGCTATTGCCCAACTCATGGTCTTTGTCAACGCCGCTAACAAGGAAGACAAGCTCTATGTGGACTACGCTAAAGGCTTTATCCAATTGATCGCCCCATTTGCGCCTCACTTGGCAGAAGAACTCTGGCAAACAGTGGCAGCAACAGGTGAATCAATTTCTTATGTCGCTTGGCCAACATGGGACGAAAGCAAATTGGTTGAAGATGAAATCGAAATCGTCGTCCAAATCAAAGGAAAAGTCCGTGCCAAACTTATGGTCGCTAAAGACCTATCACGCGAAGAATTGCAAGAAATCGCTCTAGCGGATGAAAAAGTCAAAGCAGAAATTGACGGCAAGGAAATCGTGAAAGTGATTAGTGTACCAAATAAATTGGTTAATATTGTTGTGAAATAATTGTAGACTATAGATGATTAAACAAGAAACAAGTTTTTGTTCACTTTTTGGGAGGTACTAATGAGGACTCAAAGTCATAAGGAGATTGTTGAAGAATATTCTGCTTCACGGGGGAGTTATGAAGGTTGCTTAGATTATGTAGAGAATACTGTGGAGAGTATTATTAAAAGTCAATCTATTAACGTTCATGAAATAATTGGGAGAGTAAAAACTGTAGAGTCTCTTGAAGGCAAAGTAAAAAGGAAAAATTATTCTAATTTAGCTGAGATTACCGATTTATGCGGTATTCGTATCATAACGTACTTTAGTGATGATGTTGATAAAATAGCTGAGTTAATCAGTCAAGAATTCGAGGTTGATGTAGAGAATACTATTGATAAACGTAAAAGTGAGGATCCAACAAAATTTGGTTATGTTTCACTTCATTATGTGGTGGGTTTAAAAGAAGGGACTACTCCATCTACTTTATATGGTAGATTTAAGAATATAAAATTAGAGATACAAATTAGGACAGTTATGCAGCATGCCTGGGCTGAAATTGAACATGATTTGGGATATAAAAGTAAGGAAGATATACCTGATCAATATAGAAGACAATTCTCCAGATTGGCGGGACTAATTGAATTAGCCGATGATAATTTTTTACAGTTAAAAAATAATATTAATAACTATGAGCAGGAGGTAAGAAAAAAATTACCTACTTCAAAAGAAGAATTACCAATAGATAGTAGTACACTTATGACTTATGTAACGGAAGATCCAAATTACATTAAGTTACTGGATGAGATTAAACTGTTAGATGTGCCCATAAATTTTAATATTAACAGTTCTTATCTATCCACTGTAGTCCAGAGAGCAAAAAGTTTGGGCTTAAAGACTATAGGAGATATAGATAAATTATTAGAAAAATATAAAGATATCTTTCTAAGAGTATATGAAATTGAGATGGATATTGTACATTATACGGGTATATCGGTATTGACTCCATTATTGCACATCACTAATGTGTTAGAATCAGTTAATAATATTAATATTTCTGATGAAAAATTTATGAAAGTTTCTGATGCTGAATTTTCAGATGAATTTGGTATATCGTATCCAAATAAAGTTTATGAAGGTTAAAAAGTAATTTTTTAAATATGAAAAGAGGGGTTTCCTATTTGACTAAGTTGAATAATTCGTAGTGTTGCTCTTTCTAAAGTGAAAGTGATTGCGGTACCGAACAAACTTGTTAATATTGTTGTGAAATAAAAATGAATCCTTCGGAGCTAAGCTCTGGAGGATTTTTGGGCTCTCCTTGACAAGAAAACACTATTTTGTTAATATGGTTAACAAAATGGAGAAGACTATGAATAAGAAAGAACTGCATAAGTTTAATAATCGTTTTAACAGTTTTGTTTTAACTTTTGAACAGTTGAAAAAGGATCAGCATAGGAACAGTATTGATAAGTCAATCACTATTAATGAAGTCCATTTGATTGACCTGATAGGTCGCAATCAGCCTATGAATCTAGTAAAATTATCTGAATTATTAGAAGTTTCGAGAAGTGCAATAACTCAAAGTGTTAGGAGATTGATTCAAAAAAAATTGGTTGTTTTTGATTTTGATCCGAATAATGGGAAAAATAAATATTTGAGATTATCTGAAAAAGGCATCGAAGTTTTTAAAATCCATAAGGAGCAACAAGCATATATTGAAAAATCAATCTTTTCAGTTTTAAACAACTATAGCGAGGTGGAACTTAAAACAGTTGTGAAATTGATGGAGGATATTGAAAAGGTGTGGGGAGAATTACCGTGGTAAAAGTCACGGTAAATTTCAAATATAATTGTTAAGTAAATTAACAAAAAGGAGAAGATATGACTGTAAACATAGAACTGATTTCACAAACAGATTTAGCGGATGAATCTTTTTATATTGCTATTAATGGTTTAGAACCAAGGGCAATGTATTGTGTAGAAATGTACCTGTCTGATTATTACTGTATAAATGCTCCCTTGCTTTTAGATCATGATGTTATATGGAAATCAACCGCAATTTTTTTATCTGATCAGGACGGTATGATTGATACCTCTCAGACAGCATCTATTTCGGGATCTTATAAAGGAGTTTCAGAAATGGGATTATTCTTTAATGCGAAACCGTTGAAGAATAGGAAAAGGAGATTACCGAGTTCTCTTGATAGAATTCCATTACGAGATTGTTTTGGTGTTGAAATTAAAATCAGACTGGGAAAAGATATGGTCGCGGAGCAAAGTTTTGTAAGGCGTTATATGAATCTGGGAGTAAGATATCAAGATATCTATGACAAGCATTTTCAAGGTCGATTATTTTATGATGAAAAGTTAAGAAGGGCGCCAGCCGTGATTATTGTTAGCGGTAGTGAGGGAAGAATTGAAAAAGCTCAGAATATTGCCCAACTTTTATCTTCTAGAGGCTATATTTGTCTTGCGATAGCTTATTTTGGTTTAGAGGGATTACCCCAAAATTTAGAACGAATTCCAATAGAATGTCTGGAGGAGGCGAAAGATTTTCTATATCATCATCCTCAAGTTGATAATACAAAAATAGGAATATATGGTCGCTCTAAAGGAGCAGAGCTTGTTCTGGCTGGACAAAGTATTTTGGAAGATGTGCAATGTTTGGTACTCAATTCCCCCTCAAATGTAATATTTGAGGGAATAAAGGGAAAACTCAATTCTAATTCATCTTCTTGGACATATTTACAAAAGGAACTTCCTTATCAAAAATTTCAGTTAGGAGAGTATTTGTTAAATAAGTTTTTTGGAAAACATATTCCTGAAGATAGTAGGGCTCAGATTGATGTGAGTAAAATTTCCTCCCCTTTATTATTACTAGGAAGCGATGTTGATGAAATATGGAATGCATCATCCGCGATAGATGATATCATTTCACATTATAAAGGGGAATCCATTTTGTTTAAAAAATACCATGAAACAGGGCATATGTTGACGGTTGCTTATCAACCGAATCATCGTTATCGAAAAGATTGGCGCTTATTAATGAAAGAAAGTGTAGACTCTTGGCTTGTTACGATAAATTTTTTTGATACACATCTGAAGAATTTGTAGATAGTGCTGAACCGTACTATAATAGTCCTAACTAAGATAAAAACACAGTTCTGGTTGGTAGTCCAGTCTACAAAAGCAAACACTAAAACAAGAGAAATTTGAATACAAACAGTAAAAAATAGAGAGAAGCATAAGGGACATTAACTCACTCGTTCCCATATTTGATTATTCCTCCATAAAGTGGATGGATGATTTTTATAAGAGGAGTTTGCATTATTGAATAGAAAACCAAGTGTTTCCTAAAATTTTCATTGAGATATGTTATACTATATTCAATAAGTGAATAAGGAGAAAGCTATGCCAGTAAACGAATATGGTCAGATGATTGGTGAGTCAATGGAAGGTTATACACCCGGTGCACTGCCTTCTATTGATTTCTTAGAAGGGTGTTATGCTAGGATAGAGGCTCTTTCAGTGGAAAAGCATGCGGAGGATTTGCTAGCTGTTTATGGCCCGGATACTCCTCGGGAGATGTGGACCTATCTTTTTCAGGAGCCAGTAGCAGATATGGAAGAGTTGGTTAGCATTTTAAATCAGATGTTGGCTCGTAAGGACCGTTTTTACTATGCAATCATAGACAAGGCGACTGGTAAGGCTTTGGGAACTTTTTCTCTCATGCGCATTGACCAGAATAACCGAGTGATAGAAGTGGGCGCAGTCACTTTTTCTCCAGAACTCAGGGGGACACGGATAGGGACAGAGGCTCAGTATCTTCTGGCTCGCTATGTTTTTGAGGAGCTGAACTATCGTCGTTATGAGTGGAAATGCGATGCTCTTAACCTGCCATCCAGACGAGCAGCGGAACGTTTGGGATTTGTCTACGAAGGAACCTTCCGTCAGGCAGTGGTTTATAAGGGACGTACGAGGGATACGGATTGGTTGTCTATGATTGATAAGGACTGGTCAAAAGTCAAAGCTCGTTTGGAAATATGGTTGCGTCCTGAAAATTTTGATAAAAATGGGCAACAATACAAGAGTTTGAGAGAACTCTAAGAGGTGTTGAGATGATTACTATTAAAAAGCAAGAAATTGTCAAGCTAGAGGATGTTTTGCATCTCTATCAGGCTGTCGGTTGGACAAATTATACCCATCAACCAGAGATGCTGGAGCAGGCCTTATCTCATTCATTAGCGATTTATGTGGCACTTGATGGCGATGCTGTGGTGGGCTTGATTCGTTTGGTTGGAGATGGATTCTCATCAGTATTGGTTCAGGATTTAATTGTTTTACCAATCTATCAGCGTCAAGGGATTGGTAGTGCCTTGATGAAAGAGGCTTTAGAGTATTACAAAGATGCCTATCAAGTCCAGCTGGTGACAGAAGAGACAGAAAAAAACGTGGGATTTTATCGTTCTATGGGCTTTGAAATCTTATCCACCTATAATTGTATAGGAATGACTTGGATGAATCGAGAAAAATAATAAAACTTGTTTTTCTTAAGCAAAGTTTAAGGATGGTCTAGTATTATATAGTTATTAAATAAAGACCTCCTAACTTTATTTAATGAAATCCTAAAACTTTTTTTCATCATAATCTCCTAATGAAGTCACCAAATCAGGTGGCTTTTTTGTGAGGTGAAGTGCTAGTGATAGAAATTTTTTGCATAATAGTAAAATTTGAGAAAAGTTAAGCTAGTTTTAAGCTTCGTCTTGTATTATATCTTTATTAAATAAAGACCTCCTAACTTTATTTAATAAAATCCTAAACTTTTCTTTTTCATAATAATCTCCCTTAACTCCACCAAATCAGGTGGAGTTTTTTGGCTCTATTTCAGGCTTTTGGGGACTATTTTAAAAATCATTTTTCGATATTTTTCGGTATTTTTCGGATTTTGGTCGGGGAATTTTTTAGAAAATATGACTAAGAAATAGGTTTGTTGTTACTTCAGCTACTTCAAACTCAATTTGATTGTAAGTGACTGTTAATTGAAGGACTGAAATTGCTGTAATAATACTCTTGGTTGTCAAGGAGTGAGTCATCATATTGTTGTACAGCGGTTAAAGCTTGAAAATCCGAGAATATAAACCTTTGACAAAATGTGTGAACTATGGGATAATAAAAGGGAATTAAGTATTGTGTCTATATCATAGGCTAGAAAAGACCCCAAGCTCACGACCAAATAAGCTTGGGGTCTTTTTGACACTATTTGTCCTTGTTTAGCCATTTATCGACTAATCGAAGAACGACACCGACCACAATTGGTCCGATGATAGTTTTAAGTATTGTATCCATCATGGGCTATCTCACCTCCTTTCGCAGGCGGTGTAGCAGTGCCGTAGAATATTATACCACATAAGTGTTAAACTCAGGAGGCACCAATTCAGTGGCTTTTTTGTTTGTGGCTTGGTTTTTTGATATAATAGAGCCATGAGTAGAATTTTAGATAATGAGATAATGGGGGATGAGGAGTTGGTAGAACGCACGCTTCGTCCTCAGTACTTACGTGAATATATCGGGCAGGACAAGGTCAAGGACCAGCTCCAAATCTTTATCGAAGCTGCCAAAATGCGGGATGAAGCGCTGGATCACGTCCTCTTATTTGGCCCTCCAGGTTTGGGAAAAACGACCATGGCTTTTGTTATTGCCAACGAACTAGGTGTCAATCTCAAGCAGACTTCGGGTCCAGTCATTGAAAAAGCCGGAGATCTGGTAGCGATTTTGAATGACTTAGAGCCTGGGGATGTCCTTTTTATTGATGAGATTCATCGCTTGCCCATGTCGGTGGAGGAGGTGCTTTATAGTGCCATGGAGGACTTCTACATTGATATCATGATTGGGGCTGGTGAAGGTAGTCGCAGTGTTCACTTGGAGTTACCACCTTTTACATTGATTGGTGCGACGACTCGGGCTGGTATGCTCTCAAATCCACTACGGGCACGTTTTGGAATTACAGGTCATATGGAGTATTATGCTCATGCTGATTTGACGGAAATTGTTGAGCGGACGGCAGATATTTTTGAGATGGAAATTACTCATGAGGCAGCATCTGAGTTGGCTCTACGTAGCCGTGGAACCCCTCGTATTGCCAATCGTCTCCTCAAGCGCGTGCGCGATTTTGCCCAGATAATGGGGAATGGGGTTATCGATGATCTTATTACCGATAAGGCTTTGACTATGCTGGATGTTGACCATGAAGGTTTGGACTATGTGGATCAAAAAATCCTTCGCACAATGATTGAGATGTACGGTGGTGGTCCTGTTGGTCTAGGAACTCTTTCTGTTAACATAGCAGAAGAGCGTGAGACAGTTGAAGACATGTACGAGCCTTACTTGATTCAAAAAGGCTTTATCATGAGGACACGTTCTGGACGGGTAGCGACTGCTAAGGCATATAAGCATTTAGGTTATGAATACAGTGAAAAATGAGCAAGAAATTCTAGAGGCTTTTAGAGAAAATCCGGATATGATGGCTATTCTGACCATCATCCGTAATCTTGGTCTAAAAGACTCGTGGTTGGCAGCAGGTTCTGTCAGAAATTTTATCTGGAATCTCTTGTCAGACAAATCCCCTTTTGACTGTGAAACAGATGTAGATGTAATTTTCTTTGATCCAGATATTTCTTATGAGGAAACCCTGTCCCTAGAGAAAAAGCTGAGAGAGGACTTTCCTCAGTACCAGTGGGAATTGAAAAATCAAGTCTATATGCACCAGCACAGCCCTCATACTGCTCCCTATACTAGCTCTCGTGATGCTATGAGTAAGTATCCAGAACGGTGTACGGCGGTTGGGCTTCGCTTGCATGAAGACTCCGCTTTAGAATTCTTTACTCCTTATGGACTAGAGGATATTTTGAATTTCCAAGTTCGCCCAACTCCTCATTTTTTAGAAAATGAAGACCGAATGAAGCTCTATCAAACACGATTATCCAAGAAAAATTGGCAGGAGAAATGGAAAAATTTGATTTTTAAAAATACTTAAGGAAACTTTAAGCTAGGAAGTGTATACTAAGTTCATAAGTTAAGAAGACCTTAACTTAAACTCCTAAAACTTTTTCATAATAATCTCCCTATAAAAAAATAGAGTCGCCCAATCAGGCGACTTATTTTTTTGAAAACTGAGCCTGATACCTGAGAATAAATAGCTTAGTGATAGAAGAAAATAGGGAAATATGGTATAATGAAACGATAGATTTTTGAATAGGAATAAGATCATGTTTGGATTTTTTAAGAAAGATAAGGCTGTGGAAGTAGAGGTTCCGACACAGGTTCCTGCTCATATCGGCATCATCATGGATGGGAATGGCCGTTGGGCTAAAAAACGTATGCAACCGCGAGTCTTCGGACACAAGGCGGGCATGGAAGCATTGCAAACTGTGACCAAGGCAGCCAACAAACTGGGCGTTAAGGTTATTACAGTTTATGCTTTTTCTACAGAAAACTGGACCCGCCCAGATCAGGAAGTCAAGTTTATCATGAACTTGCCAGTAGAGTTTTATGATAATTATGTCCCGGAATTGCATGCGAATAATGTTAAGATTCAAATGATTGGGGAAACGGACCGCCTGCCTAAGCAAACCTTTGAAGCTCTGACTAAGGCTGAGGAATTGACTAAGAACAACACAGGTTTGATTCTTAATTTTGCCCTCAACTATGGTGGACGTGCTGAGATTACACAGGCTCTTAAGTTGATTTCTCAGGATGTGTTAGATGCTAAAATCAACCCAGGTGACATCACAGAGGAATTGATTGGTAATTATCTTTTTACCCAGCATTTGCCTAAGGAGTTACGAGATCCAGACTTGATTATCCGTACTAGTGGAGAATTGCGTTTGAGCAATTTCCTTCCATGGCAGGGAGCCTATAGTGAGCTCTATTTTACGGATACCTTGTGGCCTGATTTTGACGAGGCGGCCTTGCAGGAAGCCATTCTTGCCTACAATCGTCGTCATCGCCGATTTGGAGGAGTTTAGGAGGAAATATGACACAGGATTTACAGAAAAGAACCTTGTTTGCAGGGATTGCCCTGGCTATTTTCCTACCAATTTTAATGATTGGGGGACTCTTGCTTCAGATAGCAATTGGAATCATAGCCATGCTAGCCATGCATGAACTTTTGAAGATGAGAGGTCTAGAGACCATGACAATGGAGGGCCTCTTGACCCTCTTTGCAACCTTTGCTTTGACCATTCCCTTGGAGAATTACCTGACTTTTTTGCCAGTTGATGGGAATGTGGTTGCCTACAGTGTTTTGATTTCAATTATGTTAGGAACGACTGTTTTTAGCAAGTCGTATACGATTGAGGATGCGGTTTTCCCGCTTGCTATGAGTTTCTACGTGGGCTTTGGATTTAATGCTTTACTAGATGCTAGAATTGCAGGGTTAGATAAGGCACTATTAGCCTTATGTATCGTTTGGGCGACAGACAGTGGTGCCTATCTTGTTGGGATGAACTATGGTAAACGAAAATTAGCTCCGACAGTTTCTCCTAATAAAACCCTTGAAGGTGCCTTGGGCGGTATTTTAGGAGCAATTTTAGTAACCATCATCTTTATGATAGTTGACAGTACAGTCGCTCTTCCGTATGGAATTTACAAGATGTCGGTATTTGCTATTTTCTTTAGCATTGCTGGACAATTTGGTGATTTACTAGAAAGTTCGATCAAGCGTCACTTTGGTGTCAAGGATTCTGGGAAATTTATCCCTGGACATGGTGGTGTTTTGGATCGTTTCGATAGTATGTTGCTTGTATTTCCAATTATGCACTTGTTTGGACTCTTTTAATCAAAAGACGGAGGAAATACTATGCTCGGAATTTTAACCTTTATTCTGGTTTTCGGGATTATTGTGGTGGTGCACGAGTTCGGGCACTTCTACTTTGCCAAGAAATCAGGAATTCTAGTACGTGAATTTGCCATTGGTATGGGACCCAAAATCTTTGCTCACATTGGCAAGGATGGGACGGCCTACACTATTCGAATCTTGCCTCTTGGGGGCTATGTTCGCATGGCTGGTTGGGGTGATGATACAACTGAAATCAAGACAGGAACTCCTGTCAGTTTGACGCTTACTGATGATGGTAAGGTTAAACGCATCAATCTTTCAGGTAAAAAATTGGATCAAACAGCCCTCCCTATGCAGGTGACCCAGTTTGACTTTGAGGACAAGCTTTTTATCAAGGGCTTGGTTCTGGAAGAAGAAAAAACTTTTGCAGTGGATCACGATGCAACGGTTGTGGAAGCAGATGGAACGGAGGTTCGAATTGCTCCTTTGGATGTGCAATATCAAAATGCGACTATCTGGGGGAAACTGATTACCAACTTTGCAGGCCCTATGAATAACTTTATCTTAGGTGTCGTTGTTTTCTGGATTTTAATCTTCATGCAGGGTGGTGTCAGAGACGTTGATACCAATCAGTTCCATGTCATGCCTCAAGGGGCCTTGGCTAAGGTGGGAGTGCCAGAAACAGCTCAGATTACCAAGATCGGCTCACATGAGATTAGCAACTGGGAAAGTTTGATTCAGGCTGTGGAAGCAGAAACCAAAGATAAGACGGCCCCAACCTTGGATGTGACTATTTCTGAAAAGGGTAGAGACAAGCAAGTCACTGTTACTCCTGAAGAAAATCAAGGTCGTTACCTTCTAGGTGTTCAACCGGGAATTAAGTCGGACTTTCTATCCATGTTTGTGGGTGGTTTCACAACCGCTGCTGACTCAGCTCTCCGAATTCTATCGGCTTTGAAAAATCTGATTTTACAACCGGATTTGAACAAGCTAGGTGGACCTGTTGCCATCTTTAAGGAAAGTAGTGATGCTGCTAAAAATGGAATTGAAAACGTCTTGTACTTCTTGGCAATGATTTCCATTAATATCGGGATTTTTAATCTTATTCCGATTCCAGCTCTGGATGGTGGTAAGATTGTTCTCAATATCCTAGAAGCTATCCGCCGTAAACCATTAAAACAAGAAATTGAAACCTATGTCACCTTGGCCGGAGTGGTCATCATGGTTGTCTTGATGATTGCTGTGACCTGGAATGACATTATGCGACTCTTTTTTAGATAATCGAGGAATATTATGAAACAAAGTAAAATGCCTATCCCAACGCTTCGCGAAATGCCAAGCGATGCTCAAGTTATCAGTCATGCTCTTATGTTGCGAGCTGGCTATGTTCGTCAAGTATCTGCAGGTGTTTATTCTTATCTACCACTTGCCAACCGTGTGATTGAAAAAGCCAAAAACATCATGCGCCAAGAGTTTGATAAGATTGGTGCCGTTGAGATGTTGGCTCCTGCCCTTCTCAGTGCAGAATTGTGGCGCGAATCAGGTCGTTACGAAACTTATGGTGAGGACCTTTACAAACTAAAAAACCGTGAAAAATCAGACTTTATCCTAGGTCCAACTCACGAAGAAACCTTTACAGCTATTGTTCGTGATTCTGTTAAGTCTTACAAGCAATTGCCACTCAACCTTTACCAAATCCAACCTAAGTATCGAGATGAAAAACGTCCACGTAATGGACTTCTCCGTACACGTGAGTTCATCATGAAGGATGCTTACAGCTTCCACGCTAACTATGATAGTTTGGACAGTGTTTATGACGAGTACAAAGCTGCCTATGAGCGTATTTTCACTCGTAGTGGATTAGACTTCAAGGCTATCATCGGTGACGGTGGAGCCATGGGTGGTAAGGACAGCCAAGAATTTATGGCCATTACACCTGCTCGTACAGACCTTGACCGCTGGGTTGTTTTGGACAAGTCAGTTGCCTCATTTGATGAGATTCCTGCAGAGGTGCAAGAAGAAATCAAGGCAGAATTGCTTAAATGGATGGTCTCTGGTGAAGATACCATCGCCTACTCAAGTGAATCTAGCTATGCGGCCAACTTGGAAATGGCAACAAACGAGTACAAACCAAGCAACCGTGTTGTCGCTGAAGAGGAAGTGACTCGTGTTGCAACGCCAGATGTTAAATCAATCGATGAAGTGGCAGCCTTCCTAAACGTTCCAGAAGAACAAACGATCAAAATCCTCTTCTACATGGCAGATGGGGAGCTTGTTGCGGCCCTTCTAGTTGGAAATGACCAACTCAATGAAGTTAAGTTGAAGAACCACTTGGGAGCAGATTTCTTTGACGTTGCTAGCGAAGAAGAAGTGGCGAATCTTGTTCAAGCAGGATTTGGTTCACTTGGCCCAGTTGGTTTACCAGAGAATGTTAAAATCATCGCAGACCGTAAGGTGCAAGATGTTCGCAATGCAGTTGTGGGTGCTAACGAAGATGGCTATCACTTGACTGGTGTGAACCCAGGTCGTGACTTTACTGCAGAATATGTGGATATCCGTGAAGTTCGTGAGGGTGAAATTTCTCCAGACGGACAAGGTGTCCTTAACTTTGCGCGTGGTATCGAAATTGGTCACATCTTTAAACTCGGTACTCGTTATTCAGCAAGCATGGGAGCAGATGTCTTGGATGAAAATGGCCGTGCTGTACCAATTATCATGGGATGTTACGGTATCGGTGTCAGCCGTCTCCTTTCAGCAGTGATGGAGCAACACGCTCGCCTCTTTGTTAACAAAACGCCAAAAGGTGAATACCGTTACGCATGGGGAATCAATTTCCCTAAAGAGTTGGCACCATTTGATGTGCACTTGATTACTGTCAATGTCAAGGACGAAGAAGCGCAAGCCTTGACAGAAAAGCTTGAAGCAAGCTTGATGGGAGCTGGTTACGAAGTCTTGACAGACGATCGTAATGAACGTGTCGGAGTTAAATTTAGCGACAGCGACTTGATTGGATTGCCAATCCGTATCACTGTTGGGAAGAAAGCAGCCGATGGTATCGTAGAAGTCAAGATTAAAGCGACTGGTGACACAATCGAGGTTCATGCAGATAACGTGCTCGAAACGCTTGAAATCCTCAGCAAGAAATAAAAACTATAATCAGAAGAAAAACAAGGAAAAAATGTAACTAGTTTTTACCTTGTTTTTTCTGTATAATGGGAAAAATGACTAGATAAAGAGGTAAATGTATGCTAAGATTTCCAAAGGATTTTGTATGGGGATCCTCTACTTCTGGACCGCAGACAGAAGGACGTGTAGCTGGTGATGGTAAAGGAGATAATCTCTGGGATTACTGGCATCAAGTGGAGCCAAATCGTTACTATAATGGGATTGGTCCAGATAAGACATCGACCTTTTATGAAAACTGGGAGCAGGATATTGAGCTTTTGTTAGAGACTGGTCACACAGCCTTTCGGACTTCTATCCAGTGGTCACGGATTTTTCCACAAGGCTGTGGAAAAGTCAATCCTCAAGGTGTGGATTTCTATCGTAAGGTTTTTGAGGCTATTAAGGCTAAAGGTATTCGTCTTTTAGTGAATCTTTATCATTTTGATTTGCCTTTTGCTCTTCAAGAAGCTGGTGATGGTTGGGAAAATAAGGCGACTGTCTCAGCCTATGAAGACTATGCTCGTTTTTGTTTTGAGACTTATGGAGATTTAGTGGATCAATGGATTACCTTTAACGAGCCCATCGTTCCTGTAGAGTTTGGCTATTTTTACGATGCCCATTATCCACATAAGGTGGATGCAGAGGCAGCCGTTAAAGTAGCTTATCACACACAATTAGCTAGCAGTCTAGCGGTCAAGGCCTGTCATGAACTCTTACCAGATTCCAAGATTGGGATTGTTTTAAACTTGACACCGGCTTATCCACGTAGCCAGCATCCTGCTGATGTCAAGGCAGCTCGCATTGCGGACCTTTTTCAGGCCCAATCTTTCTTAGATCCGTCTGTTTTGGGGACTTATCCACAGGAGTTGGTAGAAATCTTGCATGAACACGGAATCTTGCCTGATGCTACAGAGGAGGAGTTGGAGCTCATTCGTGACAATACGGTAGACTTTCTAGGTGTCAACTACTATCAACCTTTGCGTGTTATGGCGCCTCGATTTGCTAAGCATCCAGAGAGTCCACTCTTACCAGAACATTTTTACGAGCCTTATGTGATGCCTGGACGTAAAATTAATCCTCACCGTGGCTGGGAGATTTATGAGCAAGGGATTTATGACATCGCCCAAAATATCAAGGAAAATTATGGTAATATAGAGTGGATGTTGACAGAGAATGGTATGGGTGTTGAAGGAGAGGAAAAATTCCGTCATGATGGAATGATTCAAGATGATTATCGTATTGAATTTGTAAAAGGTCATCTTCGTGAACTGCACCGTGCTATTGAAGATGGAGCCAACTGTAAAGGATACTTAATCTGGACCTTTATCGATTGCTGGTCATGGCTCAATAGCTATAAAAATCGCTATGGTTTGATCGAATTAGACTTGGAAACGCAAGAACGACGTCTGAAAAAATCAGGGCACTGGTTCAAGGAATTAAGCGATAATAACGGATTTTAAAAAGGGCTCTGACTGATTATTCTAATTGGTCAGAGTTTTTTGATTTCAGGAAGTTGATTTGAACTATACCAATCTTTACTCTTGACAAGTGAAAGAAACAAGTATATACTGTTTTTGCTGATTCTATAAAAAATGAATTAGACTATACCAATTTTAAGGAGAAAGCACAGCTTGCCTGTGTCGTAGATACTATGTGTGGAATTGTTGGTGTTGTTGGAAACACAAATGCAACTGATATTTTGATTCAAGGGCTTGAAAAGCTCGAATACCGTGGATATGATTCTGCGGGGATTTTTGTCCTAGGTGGTGCTGAAAATCATCTAGTCAAGGCTGTAGGCCGTATTGCAGAATTGTCTGCCAAGACAGCTGGTGTTGAGGGAACAACTGGTATCGGACATACTCGTTGGGCGACTCACGGGAAACCAACGGAAGACAATGCTCACCCACATCGCTCTGAGACTGAACGTTTTGTCTTGGTTCACAATGGAGTGATTGAAAACTATCTTGAAATCAAGGAAGAATACCTTGCAGGTCACCATTTCAAAGGGCAAACAGATACTGAAATCGCTGTTCACTTGATTGGAAAATTTGCGGAAGAAGAAGGTCTCTCAGTTCTTGAAGCCTTCAAAAAAGCTCTTCACATCATCCGTGGTTCTTATGCTTTTGCCTTGGTTGATTCACAAGATTCTGAAGTCATCTATGTGGCTAAGAACAAATCACCACTTTTGATTGGTCTTGGAGATGGCTACAACATGGTCTGCTCAGACGCCATGGCTATGATTCGTGAGACTAACCAATACATGGAAATTCATGACCAAGAGTTGGTAATCGTCAAGGCTGATAGCGTGGAAGTTCAAGACTATGATGGCAACAGTCGTGAACGTGCTAGTTATATTGCGGAACTTGACTTGTCAGATATCGGTAAGGGAACTTACCCTTACTATATGCTCAAGGAAATTGATGAGCAACCAACTGTTATGCGTAAACTTATCCAAGCCTACACGGATGATGCTGGTCAAGTAGTGGTTGATTCTGCTATCATTAAAGCTGTTCAAGACGCAGACCGTATCTACATTCTTGCTGCTGGAACTTCTTACCACGCAGGATTTGCTTCTAAGAAGATGCTGGAAGAATTGACGGATACACCAGTTGAACTTGGAATCTCATCTGAGTGGGGCTACGGTATGCCACTTCTCAGCAAGAAACCACTTTTCATCTTTATCAGCCAGTCTGGTGAAACAGCGGATAGCCGTCAGGTTTTGGTTAAGGCCAATGAAATGGGTATTCCAAGTTTGACAGTTACAAATGTGCCAGGATCAACTCTGTCACGTGAAGCTAACCATACTATGCTTCTTCACGCGGGTCCTGAAATTGCCGTGGCATCAACTAAAGCCTATACAGCACAAATCGCAGCCCTTGCCTTCCTGGCAAAAGCAGTTGGTGAAGCAAACGGCAATGCTAAAGCCCAAGCCTTTGATCTGGTCCATGAGTTGTCAATCGTAGCTCAGTCTATCGAATCAACTCTTTCAGAGAAAGAAACCATTGAAGCCAAGGTTCGTGAGCTTCTTGAAACAACTCGCAACGCTTTTTATATCGGACGTGGTCAAGATTACTATGTAGCCATGGAAGCAAGTCTCAAACTCAAAGAGATTTCTTACATCCAGTGTGAAGGTTTTGCGGCAGGAGAACTCAAGCACGGAACTATTGCCTTGATTGAAGAAGGAACACCAGTTTTGGCCCTCTTGTCAGATCCGGTCCTTGCCAACCACACTCGTGGAAATATCCAAGAGGTCGCAGCCCGTGGTGCCAAGGTTCTCACAATCGCAGAAGAAAATGTTGCCAAAGATACAGACGATATCGTTCTTACAACCGTACACCCTTACCTCTCACCAATCTCAATGGTCGTACCAACGCAATTGGTCGCTTACTTTGCAACACTACACCGTGGTCTGGATGTTGATAAACCACGTAACCTTGCTAAATCAGTAACGGTAGAATAAGCTAAAAAAGTCTAGTTTAACTAGGCTTTTTCTTGTGAGCAAATCGGTTGCTTGTACTCATGATTCGTGTTATACTCTTCGAAAGTCTCTTCAAACTATGTCAGCTTCCATCTGCAACCTCAAAACACTGTTTTGAGCAGCCTGCGGCTAGCTTCCTAGTTTGCTCTTTGATTTTCATTGAGTATTAGAATAATTTTTCAAATTGAAGGACAGAAATAGACAGGGAGAATCACAATGGTAGAATTGGGAATTTCAACATTTGGGGAAACAACAGAGCTTGAGGGAACTGGGCAAACTTACAGTCATGCCGAACGCATTCGTCAGTTGGTGGCGGAGATTGAGCTGGCTGACAAGGTTGGTTTGGATGTGTATGGGATTGGTGAGCACCATCGAGCGGATTTTGCAGTATCAGCCCCAGAGATTATTTTGGCAGCTGGGGCAGTCAATACCAAGAAAATCCGTTTGACCAGTGCAGTCAGCATTCTGTCAAGCATGGACCCCATTCGGTTGTTCCAACAGTATGCCACTATTGATGCTTTGTCGAATGGACGTGCGGAGATTATGACTGGAAGGGGTTCTTTCACGGAATCTTTCCCTCTGTTCGGCTATGACTTGAAAGACTACGAAGCTCTCTTTGATGAGAAATTCGACTTGCTTCAGTTAGTCAATGAAAAGACCAAGCTAGACTGGAAAGGTCGATTGACCCAAACAATTTCTGGCAAAGAAGTCTATCCTCGTCCAGTTCAGGACAAATTGCCCTTGTGGATAGCGACAGGTGGTCATGTAGAGTCAACAGTGAAGATTGCTCAGGCAGGCTTACCGATTGTCTATGCCATTATTGGTGGCAATCCGCGTTATTTTAAAAAATTGATTCAGGCTTATCGTGAGATTGGGAGCGAAGCGGGCCATGCCAGTCATGAGCTGAAGGTCGGAGCCCATTCTTGGGGTTGGATTGCTGAGGATGGCGATCAGGCTGTGAAAGATTATTTCCATCCGACCAAGCAAGTGGTGGATGCTATTTCCAAAGACCGTCCTCATTGGCAAGAATTGAGTTATGAGCAATACCTTGAACAAGTTGGGCCAAATGGTGCTATGTTTGTGGGCAATCCAGATCAGGTGGCAGAAAAATTGATTCGCATGATAGAGGATTTAGGTTTGGACCGCTTCATGCTCCATCTACCGCTTGGTTCTATGCCTCATGAACAAGTTCTAAGAGCTATTGAACTCTTCGGCACGCAAGTGGCTCCAAAAGTACGGGCTTATTTTGCCATGAAAGAGGCTTAATAAAAAATCCTAATCAAGCTTATTAGGACGACAAATATTGTACAAAAATTAATCCCCCGAGCTATAATGCTTGGGGGATTTTTCTATAGGAGGGCTAGTTTAGTTCTCTTTTTTGTTTTTTAGTAAGAAACCGAGACCTAGAAGGGCGAGGAGACTAATTCCTGCAAACAGGAGTTTGTAATCGTTTTTGGTTCCTGTATTTGGAAGTTCAGCTTGTTTAGCTAGGGGTGCAGGTGTATTATCCTTGATAGAATTTTCTACCGATTCGTTTTGAACTGCCTCTTTTACAGATGCTTCTTGTACTTCTTGTGCTGGTTGTTCAGCTTGTGAATCAGTTGTAGCTTGGCTAGGTTTATGATCCTCATCCGCTACTTTTGCATCTGGTTTTGTAGAATCAGGTTTAGTTTGTGGAGCTGGAGTTTGCTGCTCCGGTTTGACTACTCGGTTTGGAATATTGTCTTGGCCGTTATTTTGACCTTGCTCTTGTGTTAAGCTAGAAAGATCAAATTCTGTTTTTTCTTCCACAGCTGGGGCAACGATGGCACCGCCTTGAGAGATTCGAAGAACAGTGGCTGTAAGGGCATTTAATTTCAAGCCTTTTTCAGTCCATTCAATCCCTTTCGGGTTGGCAATTCCGACTGGTCCTGCTTGGTTTTCATCTGCTAAAACTTCAGCATTTCTTAGATGTGCAAAGGCAGTTCCCAAATTAAATTCACGAGCTTTTTCGTCCGCATTGACAAAGACTGCGTAGATATCACCGTTTGGAGCAGTGATTTGGTAACCGATCACTACATCCTCTTTCTCCACACCATTTTGGCCTGGAACAGTGATGAGGTGGACACGATCCTTGATATCTTTAAGACTCTTGAGTCGGAAGGCATCTGTAGATTGACGAAGGGCAATCAACCCTTTCATATAGTCACGACTCTTGACATTTTCAGGATATGCTTTTCTATCTGTAGCCTTAGTCCAGTCAAACTTGTTGACTGCATCGCTAGAATCGTAAGAGTCATGGATGAAGTAAGGATAGTCAAATGGATTGCCGTCCTTATCACGCAACAAGTGAGATTTGTTTGGTTGTTTGTCCTCTGCTACTGGAGTCTTGTAGGCTGGGTCACGGAATTGTTTGGTGCGACCATATTCCTGACCAGAGTGGATAAATGGAGTTCCTTGAGCTGTCAAGACCATGAGATTTCCAAGTCGCAAACGACGGTGGATTTCAGCATAGTTCTCGGCCTTGCTTGGGTCTTTTTTAATAGACTGAGCGATAATGTCGAAGAGGGTCAAGTTATCATGGGCTGCAATGTATTGGATGACATCTCCAGGGCTGTCTGCTTCAAAGTTGGTTGGTTGAGCAATCAGATTTTTAAAGATAGTGTTTACATCACGTTTGCCACCTGTGATAAAGGCAGGTTGACCTTCATTTGGATAACCAGATTTGAGGTTGTTGCGGATGTCATCTGAGAAGACAGCGACAGTATCGGTATGTTTCATCCAATCTTGGTCAGCAGCTTTAGTAGGCATATTTTCATCACCAGCATAGGTTCTCCAACCTTCACCCAGCATGATTAGGTTTGGATTGAGGGCGCGTGCAGCCTTGTAAGCTTCTTCGATAGAAGCGGCATCATGGTCTCCCATCATATCGAAACGGAATCCATCAACTTTGTAGGTATCAACTAGATATTTGATAGAATCAACTAGGAGGCGTTTGGTCATATGGTGAGTTGTCCCCAAACGTCCACCACCAAAGCTAGTTCGAGGTATTCCATCGGCATCCATAAAGTGATAGTAGTTTGGTTCTAAATCTTCAAAGATATCGACTTTGGCTGTATGGTTATAAACTACGTCCAGGATGGCTCCCATGCCACGTTTGTGGATTTCGTTGATGAGGTGTTTAAATTCTGCGATTCGTTTTTCTGGATTCTTAGGATCGCTTGAGTACATACCAGTCAAGGAGAAGTAGTTTTGAGGGTCATATCCCCAGTTGTAGTTGCTGTTGCTTGAAGTATAGTCAGACAAGCGTTCATGGTTCTTCAACTCATTGACAAAGTAGTAAGATAAGACTGGAAGGAGCTGGATGTGGGTTACACCCAAGTTTTTGAGGTAGTCTAGTTTTTCGATAAAGGCTTCAAAGGTACCAAATGGTTTGGTTAAGTCTTTTGCAATGGCCGGATCTGAAGTGAAGTCACGCACATGAGCTTCATAGATGACAGCATCTTCGCGCGATTTGAAGTTATGAATCTTACCATAAGTCAGGTTTTGAGGTCCAAGTTTTGCTGGATCCACAAAAGCAGCTTTAGCAACCTTATGGGCAGCGTCTGTTTTGGCTAGATCGCTGTTCCAAGCTGCTAGAGATTTGGCGTAAGGATCAAGTACGAGGACAGTCTTGCCTTGGCGCTCGATTTGATAGTGGTAGTAGTAGCCAGTATAGTTGCTGATGCCAAGACCAGAGTTTTCATTCAGAGTTTGTTTCCAAGTTCCTTTTTCTCCTTTTTCAAGAGCGACGGTTCCAACCACTTTTTCAGGATCTTTCTTATCGTAGATGACAACAGAAACTTTATCAGCACTTGGTGACCAGAGAGTTAAATCAACCTGTTTTCCTTCTTCTTTGAGGTCAGCTCCAAGTTTACCATCATAGCTGTAAGTCTCATCTTTAAGACGCCAGCTTGTTTTGGTAGTGAATTTGTCAGAGTTGTAGCTAACGGTATAAGGATGTTTTGTGTCAGAGAAATCTCCGCTGTAAGTCACTTTCTTACTAGCTTCGTCGATTGCAACATCGGTGATAGTTACCTTGTTTCCTAGGTGATTAGTGATGTTGGAGTGCTTGAGGATATCTTCTTTTTTGGCACCGACTAGTGTTGAAAAACTACTTTCAATGCTAGAAGTTCCTACGTGTTGAGCACCTGTCATACGGATATCATGGACATAGTATGGATTTGTGTAAATCGATTCGTCATCGTCTTTTAGGAAAATCTGGCTATGATTTTTCAAATCTGTAAACTTATAATCTTCTTTACGGATTTTCACGTCGTCTCCTTGTTTGCTCTCATCTAGTAACAAAAATCCAAATTCTTTGGCGGCATCCTTAAGAGGAATATCGATATAGCGACCATATTTGCCTGTAGCTGTAAAGTCTGTTCCGTCAGGCCATTGAGCGCTACTTGGATTTTTCACATCTCCCCAGTACCAGAGAGATTTCTTGTCATAGTTGCCATCTGTACGGTAGTAGTTGACGCGAATAGTTCCTGCAGGTTGTGGCTCGTAAGAGAAAACCTTGTGATCTTGGTCCAACCAAGCCTCATTCATCTTTGGTGCCAGTTTTTCTACCGATTTATCGCCGGTCAGATTTTTTCCAGCTGTATTATTGATGAGGAAGCTAATTTTCTTGGCTTGTTCTCCCTTTAATTTGACATCTAGGTAGTAGCCATAGTCATCTTTTTTGGCATCCTTGAAGGACAAGGCTCCGTTTGGCCAATTTTCAGATGGTTTTTCAACATCGTCCCAAGTCCATAGTCCTTGAGCATCCTTGTTTTCTTCAGGAAGCTTTTTGACATGGATACGGAAGTAGTTGTCTTCTATTGGCTCTTCTGCCTTAGTTTCAGTCGTTACTGGACTCGTAGAAGTAGTTGGCTCATTGGAACGATCTTGCCCGGTTTGTGGTGCGGAATCGGCGGGAGTTGCAGCCGGAGTGGGTGCCTCTGTTGCAGGTTGTTTTTCTTCTTTTTTCTCTAGGGAAGCGTTTGCATTTTCTGGCGAAGAAATATCACTTTCCTTCTTACCAGAGCTCGTTGCTGTATAAGTAAGAGGCTGTGCAAGGGCAGTAGTGGTTTCACTATTACTTGTACTTGCGTTAGTGGTTGGTGTATTTTCATTGGCTGAGATAGTTGGTGTAGCCATAGCAAGTAGGACAAGGCTTGCGCCGATAAGGACAGAACCAGTTCCATTTTTGAGGGAACGGATGCTGTAGACCATTTTTTTCTCAGTTTGAGCTGGTGTTTTTCTCATAATGATTCTCCAATCAATAAATTTCTATATCAGTATAGCATGTAGTAAAACAATATGCAAGCGTTTTCTTGAAATTGAACTAAAAGAAAATCGCAACAGGTTTTCTGTTACGACTAAGCTAGTCTTTCTTTATGAATTTGTGAACCCAAAAGGTGGAGGTGGTGAAATAGTTCTGCAGTAGAAAGATTCCGACTACAAATAATGGGCTTCGGACAATTGGAAACAGGGAAGGTGGTAATCACAATATCGTGCGGAATTTGATTGAAGATCGAGGAAGAGATACTGGATTTTTCCCAAGGGTCAAATAGATAGAGATTGTTACCGTAGTGGGAAAGGGTGTCAATTAGGTTTTGTGCATGCTCACTATCTAGATGACTAATGACCAAAACACGAATTTTGGGAAGTTTTTGAAGTAATTGGACTAAAATTCGTTGTCCTTGGATAGAAAAGGCATAAACTAGCTCTTGTAGTTTACTCGGGTTACTTTCTAGACCAATTTCAGCTAGATAAGCCTGAAATTTCCTTTGACTTGCGTCCAATAGTTTAGGAAATTCTTTTTGGTAATTGGTTAAAAGCAGAGACTTTTGCTTTTCAAGAGATTTGTTGCTAAGTGGGTGGAAAAAATCAGATTGGGCAGTGTAGTGGAGGAGCCAAATCAATTCTTCGCGATTTTCAATCTGTAGGTGAAATTCTTTAGCTAACTCTTCTAAGATTTGACTCAATAAACGATAGGATTTTTGAATCTGATGAATGTCTCCTAAGGCTCCATTGTTAGGCTTATTTGTGATTCGACGAGACTTTACTGGGGTTGAAAATAGCTGTTCCAGTGTCTCCTTTGTAGCTTCAAAATGGAGTTTTTTAGCCAGCTTTTTGATATCTTGTTCAAACTGGGGAATTTGCATGAGGGAACTGTAATGACTGGTTAAGAGAGGAGTAGGATTTTCGATGAAATGTTCCTTATTGAACCGCTCTAGATTGATAGCCAGGGTATATTTAATCTGCCGTAGACTATTGAGGTTGAGTGAAACTTGTTGGGCCTTTAAAAATAGCTGAATCAGCTGAGTGAGTGCCTCTTCGGAAATAGAAGAGAAGGGCCAATCAAGAAAGATGTAACTTTGGCTAAAGTAGTCCAGATAAAAGGCGCGAATATCTTCTTCTGCTCCCTCCAAGACTAAAGGTGAAATTTGGACCTTGATGCCATAGTGTTGTGGGAGTTTAGTATTTAGATGCTGGATGGTTTTCTCAATCTGCTCTGGATTAATAGAAAGCGCCTGACACATTTGGTCAAGTGATTGTCCCTCTTTGAAAAACAGACAGTTCAAAAAAGAGTAGGTTGCAGATTGTTCAAAGATTGCAATCCAAGGATCCAAGGTATTTTGGAAGTCAAATTGTAATTGGATACCTTCTTTTGTTGATCGAATAAGGAGGTTAGGAAATAATTGCTCAAGTTTAAAAAGGCGATCTTGCAATTCTTCTGCTGGTAGATTCAGATTTTCTGACAAAGATGAATCTTGTATCCAATCCTGGTGTTTGGTTAGTTCTTCCAGTAACATTAGCAAATTCAGTTCTGTTTCAGAAAGCAAAATATCCATAACAAACCTCCTTATATATTTATACATATATATTAAAAGAAAAACCAAGTAAAGTCAAGATAAATGGGCTAAGATAAAATAGGATAACCGTAATTTACTATATTCTTTTTGGGTAATTAGGCTGAAAATGAACTTCGTAAAGCAATAGTTGAATTCAGTTTTTATAGGAAAAAATTGGTAAATTCCCAAACTAAGTTCCACCGCTAGTACAAGTGGAAGTTAGTCTGATAAAAATCCTAAAAACCAGTGGAAATCTGTGTCAGGGTAAATTCCACTGGTTTTACTAATGCTTGATTTCATCGC